>JAAYZJ010000202.1 GCA_012514915.1 Lentisphaerota bacterium
AGTGCGCCCGCTATCCACGCGTCGGAGTTCCGCCTTCAGGCGGAAGTGAGGCAGGGGCTTTAGCCCCGTCGTCAGCGAAGAACCAAGCCTTTCACGTTTTGCCCACCTCTCGATGCGCCCTCATCGCCCCCCCTGTCGCTAGCCGATTACCGAAAGACCGCTTGCCGCTGAATCGAAAAAGGGGCACAATGACAAGCATGACGTCCCGAAAACCAGACGAGCCGGTTCGCGTCGCGGTCATTGCGGCCGGCGTCCGTGGAAGCCACCTGGCGGAGCAGGTGGCCCGCGTCGCCCCGCCGGGCCGGGTCGTCGCCGTGGCCGAGCCCGACGATGCGCGCCGCACGCGGTTCGCGCAAGCCCATCACCTGCCCGGCCACGCGCAATTCCGAAGCTGGGAGCCGCTGTGCGACGGCGACCTGGTCTTCGACGCCGCCATCGTGGCCACGCTGGACAACCAGCATGCCGCGCCGGTGCTCGCCGGCCTGCGGCGCGGCGCGCACGTCCTGGTGGAAAAGCCGCTGGCCGACACGGTTGCCGACTGCCGGCTGATCGAACAGGCGCAGCGAAAGGCGGGTGTGGTGGTCTCCGTCTGCCACACGCTCCGGTACATGGAGGCGTTCCGCCGCATCAAACAGATCGTCGCGGAGGGGCGACTGGGTCATCTCATCCATGTCGCGCACATGGAGTCCATCGACCACCTGCGCTTCACGCACAACTATGTGCGCGGGCGGTGGGCCCGCGAGGCGGACAACACCTTCCTCCTCCTGCACAAGTGCTGCCACGACATCGATTTCATCGCCTGGCTGGTCGATGCGCCGTGCAGGCAGGTCTCCTCCTTCGGATCCCTCGGCTTCTTCACGCCGGCCCGGGCACCGGCGGGGAGCGGCACGCGCTGTCTCGGCGACTGCACGCTCCGCGACACCTGCCCCTACTCGGCCCTGCGTCTCTATGTCGATGGTGACCTGACCGGGAGGCTCCAGGATCTCGGCGCCGCAGAAACGCGTGCCGACCGTCACGCGGCCGTCGCGCATGGGCCTTTCGGCGTCTGCGTCTGGCGGGCGGGCAACGACGTGGTCGACCATCAGGTGGTGTCCATGGAATTCGCGAACGGAACCACGGCCACGTGCACCATGAGCGGCTACTCGGCCACGCACGGACGCCGAACGCGCCTGCAGGGCACCCGGGGCGAACTCGTGTTCGACGAGGCGGCCGACACACTCACGATCCGCGATTTCGGCGGCAAGCCGCCGGAAACCATTTCGTTGCCGCGGCCGCTGGCCTATCATCCGGAGGACCGCGATATCGTCGCCAACTGGCTGGCCGCCATCCATGACGCCACGACGGACGTCGCGGTCGATGCACACGAGGCCCTGCGGACGCACGCGATCGTGTTTGCCGCGGAGCAATCGCGCCGCGAGGGGCGAACGGTCGCCCTGCCGGAGGACGGCGGACGGCCACCAGACGCCCGATAGGGCAGAGGCGGGACGCGCAGGCCCAGGCGCCCCGCGCGACGCCGACGCCAAACCGCAAGGAGACGAGATGAATTTCGTGATCATCATGACGGATACGCAGAGCCGGAACATGGTGGGGGCCTACGGCGAGAAGCGGATGGACACCCCCAACCTGGATCGCCTGGCTGCAGGCGGCGTCCGGTTCGACCGGGCCTATACGACCTGCCCGCTCTGCACGCCGGCCCGCAGCGGCATTTTCAGCGGCACGCATCCCACCGTCAATGGCGCCTGGTGCAACAACGTCGCACCCAGTTCGACGGTGCCGCTGATGGGGACGATTTTTTCGCACTACGGGTACACAACCGCGTTCGTCGGCAAATGGCACCTCGACGGCTCCGGCTATTTCGGAGACGGCGTGGCCGGCGGCGGGTTCGCCGATGCGTGGTGGTACGACGGCAAACGATACGCGCAGGACGTCGGCCACGAGACGTTCAACCGGTACCGCACGGGAGCGGAGGTCGACGCGGCGGACGTCTGGGGACACCGCGTGGCCAACCGGGCGGTCGATTTTCTGAAATGCCGGAAGACCAAGGATCCATTTCTCCTGGTCGCTTCGTTTGACGAACCGCACGGCCCCTACCGGGCACCCGCGCCTTTTCACGAGGCCTTCGACACGTCGAGCCTGGAGCCGCCCCCCAACTTCGGCGCCCCTCTGCCGGACAAACCACGCCTGCAGCAAATCCACCGGGAACACGGGTGGCGCGACACCCCGTGGGAGGCGTTTCGCGAAAAGCTGCGCCGGCTCTATGCCTGCAACGCCGCGATCGATCGCGAGATCGGACGTGTCATCCACGCGGTGGAAGCGTTCGCTCCCGAAGAGACGACCATCCTCTACACCAGCGATCACGGCGACATGCAGGGTGCCCATGGCCTGAGCTCGAAGGGTCCGATGATGTATGAAGAGATCATCCATGTCCCCTTCATCGTCAAGTCGCCGGGATGCGCGACGGGCCAGGTGACCCAGGCCCTGGCGAGTCATGTGGACATCCTGCCGACGCTGCTGGACCTGGCCTCACTCCCGTCGCCCGAGTCGCTACAGGGGACGAGTCTGGCCCCGACGCTGCGGGATCCCCGGCAGCAGACGCGTCAGCACGCCCTGACGAGCTTCTCGCGCTTCGCCATCAACCACGACGACTGGGGCGAATTCTATCCGATCCGGTGCATCAAATGGATCGGATTCGCGATCCATTCCGCTCCTATCGCTGGGGTGATCGCGACTGGCGCTCGGTGCGCCAGCCGTTCTACCAGGGCGGCAAGCGGCGCCATGCGCCACGCGGGTTTCCGTTTCAGCCCGTCGGCATCGAAGCCGATGGCACATCGACGGGCGGGGCGCCGCCCGCAGGCGGGGCCTGACGCCGGCTGGTACGCCGCGCGCCGTTCGCGCTACCCAGCCTCCTCCTCGCCCCAGACAATCGCCTCGAAGACGGTGAATGCCGCCCCTTCCCTCCAGTCAGCCGGGCTCAGGCCGGCTTTTCGCGCGAGATGGGTCAGGGTCTCCTCGAGGGTCCAACCCTGCTCGGGAGCCACCTGCGGCAGGAAGACGGCCGAGCATCCGTTCTTGGCAAGCGTCATGCCATGCCGCCCCAGCTCGATCTCGCGCCACGAATCGACGGGGCGCGGCGGCGTCAGGACCGACACCTCAATCGAGACGCGGTCCCATTCCGCGGAACGAAGCTCGGGGAAGCGCGGATCGCCAAACGCGGCATGCACCGCCATCTCGGTGACCGCCTGGTACAACGGGCGACGGGCGGTCATTTCGCCGATGCAGCCGCGCAACTCGCCCGTGGCCTTCATTTTGAGCGTCACAAAGCACCCGGCCGGCCGCTGGACGGCCTCCGAAGCTTCCGCCGCGAAGGCGTCGGCGGGACAGGGTCGCCGCCTGTCGAGCGTCTGCCGGATGGCGCGGCGCGCGAACTGGAGCAGCAACCGCTTGTCGGCATCGCTCAGCCAGTCGGCCCCGGTCTCGGGTGACGCGGCGGCGGCTTCTCGTGGCCACGCGGCGCGGCCGGCCATGCAGAGGTAGCAGACGAAGCGCGAATCGTCGCGCGTCTCCTCGGACGACGTCGCGTAGTGCAGGCAGGTCAACCCTGCTCCACGCGGCAGGATCTCGAGCATCAGCGACAACGGATGACGCCCGCAGATCGTGGCGCCCGTGCGGTCGAGGTAGGCGTTGAACGCCATGGACGACTGGTCCTGCAGACAGGTGTAGGCGCCGCGGTCGAGTTCCTCGACCCGGCGGAAGACATCGTCGCTGAAAGGGGCAAAACCGAAATCGACCCCGTAATGCGTGAAATCGGTACTGATGACTAGCAACGTCTCGTTATCCATTAGGGAACGGAGCGCCCGGGCCGCCCGCTGGCGCGCCTCGGCATCCATCTCGCCCACGATCAGGGGGGCAATCCGGAAATCGTCCAGCGCCGTCTGCAGCAGCGGATACTGAATCTGCGCGCTGTGCTCGGCGGCATGCACGGCGTCGTCATGGTCGAGGGCGCACCCCTGCGCCACGGCGGCGATGAAGGGATGATCGACCGGGATGACGCCCAGCGGCGTCGACACGGCGGCCGCCTCCGGCGCGAGGAGGCGGTTGCGCAGTCGGACGCGGTGGCTGGGCGCCAGCAGCACGACGCGCCGGAACGGCGCCCGGAGGATGCGTGCAATGCCGTACGCGGCGGTGGCGGCCGAGTAGGCGTATCCCGCATGCGGCAGCACCAGCACGTTGGGCGGCGGTTCCCCGGCGGGCACAGGCGGCACGGCCGCCAGGCAGCCGTGGATCAGCGCGACCAAATCGTCCTTGCGCCCCGGGTACCAGGCGCCGGCCAGCGTGCTGGCCAGGATGGTGTTCGATGGATGACGTCCCGAACGGCTGCTCTTCATCATGTACCTCCCCGTCCCGCGCAGGGACGCGGCTCTCCCTCATGTCGCGCGGTTCGCACAGGGGACCTGCGCCCACCCGCGCGCGGTCCGCTCCATCCAGTCGACCTGCAGATAGGGCGCCAACGCCTCCCGGTTGCTGGCGAGCAGATCCTGGACGGCGGCTTCCGCCGCCTGGATCGCCGGTTGATCCCCGGCGCGGCGCGCCTGCCAGGAACGGTCCGCCCGGTCGACGTATTCGATCCAAAGGCGGAACCGGTTCGCCGCGGAAGCCTCCAGGCCGGCCACGGCCTCTCTGGCCGCGTCCAGCAAGGACCGGGGCACAGGCGGCCTGCCGGAATCATTCAGCGCCGCAGCGATGCGCGACAGCGCCTCCTGCACGGCCGTGCCCTGCGAACCGAACATGTCGGTGTAGAACGCCGACGCCAGGGCGGCGGGATCGGCCGCCGGATCCCACAGCAGACGGCCCAGCACCTCGCTGTACCGCGCGTCGGGCCAGAGGCCGGGCAGCGGCCACGAGCAATCGTAGAAGGCTCCCATTCCCGCTTTGTGAAACAGCCGGATCTCGTGCGCGACCAGGTCGAGATCGGGATGATAGAGGTAGCGCGAGCGGTCGGTGCTGCGGGTGTGGTCGACGAAGGCGAGCTGGTAGTAGGCGAAGATGCCGAGTCCCGAGCGGCACTGCCGCCAGGACGGCAGCCATTCATCGAAAAGCCGCCCATACTCGCGGTCATCGGCGGGCGAGACGGGCTGCGGCGCGGGCCAGCCGCGTCCAAGGCGCTGCCGCTCGGGCGGGAACCCGGGCGCATCGAGCCGATGGCGATAGGCGCGCAGGTAGGGGCAGAACAAGGTGTAGATGCGGGGATCGGGCGGCAGGTCGGCCGTGGGTGGCGTCAGCAGGTTGCAGTAGGCGAGCATCTCGATCGGCACGGGATGCCGGGTTTGTTCGAGGATCTCCCGCGCGAGCGCGTGCAGGAGCCGGTAGGGCGTATCGCACCGGCAGGCGGGACACTCGCACCAATTGTTCGATCCATCATGCGGCCAGAGCGAGAAGGCGCTGATGCCGGGGTTCGCGTCGATGAAGGCCGCGATCTGTCCGGCGAGAAAACGCCGCACGGCTGGATTGCCATAGCAGGGCTGGACCGGCAGACGGGAGACGCGGCCGGGGAGGTCGGGAAACGTGGTGTCCGCCCGCAACGTCCGGACGCCGTTGCGCAGGCCGAAATATTCGGGATGCGTCTGGAACAGGGTCTCGGGGAGAAAGGTCTCGACGGCGTGCGCGCCGAGCACCAGTCGGATGCCATGCGTTTGAGCCAGGCGCATCACGGCCGCCGCATCGTGGCAGGCGTTCCACTGCGTCGCGTTGAACAGCAGCAGGTTCCAGCCATTCCGCAGCATCCAGCGCATCAGGCGTTCGAGGAACGGCAGATCCCAGTGCTTGAGCCCCCCCTCGAACCCGCGCCAGGCAATGGCCGGCGTCACCAGGCCCGCCGGCAAGGGGCGCGGCGGCAGCCCCACCCGGTTGCCGGAGTCGTCGAGATACGGCCAGCGGCAGCCGCCGGCATCCCGCAGCCAGCGGTAGAACCCGTACATGGCCCCTTCGGGGCCGCCGCCCGAGATGACCGGCGCGTCAGGCGCCCCCTCGATCTGGTAACTCTGACGCCGCCGATCCCATTCCCAACGCTCGGCAATGGCGACGGGCGGCGCGCCAGCGGCCGCGGGCCGATCGGCATCGGCGGCGTTGCCGGGCGCCACCGAGCGGTCGATCACCGTCAGGGATGTGATGGCGCACCCTGCAGGCAAGGCGTCCAGATCGGCACGCAGAAGCGCCGCGCGGTCGGCGGAAAGATTGGTGATCATCTTGGTCTTCATTTCAATCACGAATGGTATGCCAAACTCCAACCGGTGCGTCAACTCAGATATGCGCGCGTGAGCAAGGCCGTCTGCCAGGCACCGGCATCATCGTAGCCGCGCGCAGGGAGGCCGTGGACGGCGGCTGTGTCTTCACGTTGGCGCTGCCAATGGCCTTGACGTCGGATGCCCAAAGGTGCTTGGATAGCGCTACGCCAACACCCCTGCGCAAAGGATGCCGCTCATGACACCAGCTACCGCCCTTTACGATTTGCACCTGCACACCGCCTGGAGCTACGATGCCACGGCCAACGCCGCGGCCTATTTCACGGCGGCGAGCCGGTGCGCTGTCCGCTGCCTGGCCATCACCGACCATCACCTGACAGACGGATGGGATGACGCGCGCGCGGCGGCGCGCACCTATCCCGAGGTGCGGTTGATTCCTGCCGCCGAGCTCACGGTCACAACCAAGTTTGGCTACGTCGATCTGCTGTGCTACGGTCTTCCCGAAACCACCCCACTCGCGCCGCAGGCGGTTCTGGACGCCTACCGCCAGTGGCAGCAGGAGACTGGCGCGGCCATCAGCGCCGGCGTACAGGCGCTTGGCCTCTCCTTCTCCGACCAGCAACGGCAAGAGCTTCTTGCCTCCTACCGCCCCGCGTCGGTCATCGCCAGGCAGGGCGTCACGCACGTCCGCAACGCCGTGCTCCGCGATCACTTCCTCGCACAGGGATTCATCCACACGGCCGACGAGTACGGCCCCTTCATGCAGCGTGTCCGCCAGCAGGTCCCCATGCCGCCCTACCCTGCGGTCGAGCGGGTCGTGGATGCCGTCAAGGGGGTCGGCGGCCTGATTGTGATCGCCCATCCCGTCAACTATTTCCTCCAGCACGACCTCGTGCGCATGGACGCCTTGTGCGACATCTGCCGGCTCGACGGCATCGAGTGCGCCCACCCGAGCGTGCCGCCCGAGTTGGGTGCGCGCTACCGCGCCTATTGCGAGCGCCACGGCATGTTCTCGACCGGCGGATCAGACTGCCATCTCGAATCGGACATCGCGGAGAAGTTCGCGCGGCATGGCGGGCCCGCCGCCTGGCTGGACGAGTTTCTCGCGCGCCTGGGCTAGTGCGCGCCGGTGGCAGCCGTGAACAGGTCGGGCGGGGCGTCGCTCTTCCATTGTGCGGCGAGCTCGCGCCCAGCCGTCTCGTGGCGCCATCCCGTTGCGAGCGGGTTCGCGGTGTTGCCGGGATGGTCCATAAAGGCGGCCACCTGCGCGCGGCTGCCATACAGCTCGGGAGCAATGCCCAGCGCCTGGGCACGTTGACGCAGAAATGTCAGCGCGTCGTCGAGCTGCCTGCGCCTGACCGGGGTGAGAACCGGCCGCACGGCGGGACGGTGCGGGGCCGGCTCCGCGCGTTCCAGCATCACCGCCGCCAATTCCTGCTTCAGGACGGCCAGACGCGGGCGATCCAACCGGTGACGGAGGACCTGGCCCTCGCCGGGCTTCCGGCGGGCCTGCGCAATCTCGAGGAGCGTGGCATCGTCGACCACCCACCCGCGGGGGAGATCCCAGTCGATCGCCAGCCGTTCACGCCGTGCCGCCAGGCGCATCAGCAGTTCCACCCCGGCTGGCGGCAGGCGGTCGGTCCCCTTGATACGGCGCCAGGCCTCGGCGGGCTCGGGCCAGGCGTAGAGGGCGTCGTCGTCGTAGACGCGCATATCCTCGGCCAGCCAGTCGGAGGTGCCCTGCGCGGCGATCCGCTCCAGCAGCGCCTGCCGCATGGCGGCACCGTGCTTGACATCGTTGGCGGCATAGTCGAGCTGGGCGGATGAAAGAGGGCGCTTGCACCAGTCGGTGCGCGTCTCGGTCTTCGGCAGGTCGATGCCCAGCAGCTCGTGCAGCAGTTGCTTGAGCGAGATAACGGACGAGAGACCGGCGAAGCCGGCCGCCAGTTGTGTGTCGAAGACGTTGCGCGGCCCGGCGCCGGTCACCCGGCTCAGAAGGGCCAGATCCTGCCGGGCATCATGGAGAATCTTGACCGTCGCGGGGTCGGCCAGGAGTTCCCCCAGCGACGCGCCCGCCGCCTCGGCGGCGACCACCCAGGCCGTCCCGTCGGCGGCGCCCAACTGCACGACGCCCAGTCGAGGAAAGTAGGTGCGGGTCCAGACGAACTCCGTATCGACAGCGGCAACCCCATCGGCACGAAGCCGGTCGACGATCGCGTCAACCGCGGCGGGGGATTCAATCAACGGGATGGCATGCATAAAGTTGGCGGCAGTGTAGCGCAAAGGGAGTAGGCACCGCAATGGCGGAGGTGCCAGGGGTCATCGGTTGGCGGCCGGGGGCGCGAAGGGTGAGCATGAATCCGTGGGCAAGGTCGCGTCGTTCGTGCGTTCAGAGCAACAGGATGCGCAGGTGGGGCGACGGTGTCCCCGCGTGTGTAGTGGCGCCGTCAGGCGCTTCCCCGCCAAATTGAGAATTGAGAATTGCTGACGCCAACGGGTCACGATTGCTTATCGCCGACATATGAAGTATATTCAGCACTGCAATGGAACGGTTGACCGCTGCATCAACGCTCACAACACGGGAGAAATGTCATGGCCAAGCTGCTGGTGCTGTACTATTCGATGTATGGACATGTCGAAACGATGGCGGAGGCGGTCGCCGCCGGCGCCCGGACGGTCGAGGGTGTGACGGTGGCGCTCAAGCGTGTTCCGGAGACCCTGCCGGCCGAATCGGCGCGCAGGAATGGCGTCAAGCTCGACCAGGCGGCACCCGTGGCCGCGCCGGACGAGCTCGCGGAGTATGACGCGGTGATCATCGGCGCGCCGACCCGTTTCGGCAACATGGCCGCGCAGATGCGTAACTTCCTCGACCAGACCGGCGGCCTGTGGGCGAAGGGCGCACTGGTCGGCAAGGTGGGCAGTGTGTTCGGGAGCACGGGAACGGGCGGCGGCAACGAAAGCACGCTCATGAGCATGATCAACACGCTCATTCATCACGGCATGGTCGTCGTCGGCCTGCCGTACGCCTGTCCGGAACTCGCCGACTGCAGCGAGGCCAAGGGCGGTTCGCCCTGGGGCGCGGCCACCATCGCCGG
>JAAYZJ010000203.1 GCA_012514915.1 Lentisphaerota bacterium
CTGGTGCTCCAGCGCGTCAACACGGCGCTTGAGTTCGGCAATCGCGCCCCGGGTTTGCACGACGGGTTTGCGGACCGGCTCGACAGCCTTCTTCGCCTCTTTCCGGGCCAGCCGCGTGATCTCGGCCTTGAGGGCCGTGAGGAATGCATGACTCATTGACTTCTCCCGGCTGGTCTGATTAGCCACCACCGTTCCGTGTATGTCTTGATCGGGCGCAAACGACCAGCCCATTGTTGTGTTGCGGATTTAGTATAGCGCATGCGGCGTGAATTGACTATGCTTATTCAAACATGGAGCGCAACAGCATGCAACTGGGTTTGTCGGGACGCTTGATCGAAGCCCGCGGCGGCTACACGCTGCCCCTCGACGATTTTCTGCAATGGGCCCGGGATCTGGGATTCGACGGGGTTGAAATCCGCTATCCGCAACTGCCGCTGGAGACGCCGGCGGAACAGCAGGATCATGTCGCCGCCCGGCTGCGCGCGCTGGGCCTGACGTGGGTGTTCGGCACGGTCGAGGGCATTGTCGGCGAAGACGCGCTGGCACGCGCGGTCGGCATGATGAACCTGCACAGCCGCTGCGGCTGCCGCTTCACACGCTTCAGCGTGTCGCAGCCGGAGCACATCGTCTGGGCGCGACGCTTCGCCGACGAGGCGGCGCGTCTCGGCCGCCGCCTGATCATGCAACTGCACAACGGCACGCTGGCCGACACCGTGCCGCGCGCCCTCGAGACGCTGCAGCTGATCGACCGTGCCAACGTCGGCGTGGCCTACGAGCCCTGCCACTTGCGGTTCGCCGGCTGCGAGGCCTACACGGACGGCGTCCGGGAACTGGGCGACCGCCTCTTCTGCGTGTCGCTGCAGAACTACAAGGCGGCCGCCCCCGGCGATTCCCCGGAGAGCCGGGTCATGGTCAACGGCCAGCCCTATGTCCGCGCGTGGCCGGGCGATCCGGCGGGCATCGATTTCGGCGCGGTGATCCGAACCCTGCGCGCAGCGGGGTTCGACGGGTTCGCCACGGTGATGGCGGACGCCGCGCCCGGGCAGGACCGCGAGGCCCTGGCCCGACGCTACCTGGAGGTCTGCCGGGCCGGCCGGTGAGGCATGGCCGGGGACGCGGGCCGGAAAACACGAGTGGGTTGTCGAAAGGAATACGCGATGGCACAGACGATTCGAGTGGGCATCATTGGCGAGGGGCGCAGCGGCGCGAACATCCACGGCTGGCATCTGGCGACCGATCCGCGGTACCGCGTCGTGGCCGTGGCGGATGAAATCGCCAGCCGCCGCGAGAACGGCGCGAAAAAACATGGCGCCGAGGCGCACGCCGACTACCAGGATCTCCTGCGCCGCACGGACCTGGACCTCGTCGTCAACGCGACGTTCAGTCATCGTCACGCGCCCGTCACGCGCGATGCGCTGCTGGCCGGGCACAATGTCCTCTGCGAGAAGCCCTTCGCCCGCACCGTGGCCGAAGTGGACGAACTGATCGCGCTGTCCCGTCGCTCGGGCAAGGTGCTCGCCATCTTCCAGCAGTCGCGGTACGCCGCCTATTTCCGCCAGGTGCGGCAGGTCATCGACTCGGGCGTGCTGGGGCGCATCGTCCAGATTTCGATCGCCTTCAACGGGCATGCGCGCCGCTGGGACTGGCAGACGCTGCAGGAATACAACGGCGGCAATCTGGCCAACACGGGACCGCATCCGCTGGACCAGGCGCTGGTCCTCTTCGGCGACGGCGAGCCCGATGTCTTCTGCCGCATGGACCGCACGGAGGCCTCGACGGGCGATGCCGAGAACCACGTCAAGCTGATCCTGAGCGGCCCCGGCCACCCGTTGATCGACCTGGAAATATCCTCCTGCTGCGCCTACCCCTGTTTCACCTACCAGGTCTACGGCAGCCGCGGCGGCCTGAAGGCCTCCCAGAAGGAGGCCGCCTGGCGCTACTACGATCCGGACAAGCTCCCCCCTCTGGCCCTGTACCGCGATCCGCTGGCCAATCCCGCCGGCGAGCCGATCTACTGCGGCGAGTCGATCGAGTGGAAAACGGGCGTCTGGCCCGAGCAGGCCGACGCGCCGGCGGCGAAGGAGAGCGCCAGGGACTATGTGCCGCTCAACCCCGACACGAACATGACGGCCGCCTATTACGACATGCTCTACCGGACGCTGACCACCGGCGCCCCCCTGGAGATCACGCCGCAGCAGGTACGGCGCCAGATCGCCGTCATCGAGGCCTGCCGGCGCCTGAACCCGCACATCTATCGCGCGTAATCAACCTCGCCAACGCGGCCGCGATCGCCGCGTACGAGGCCTACCGGCAGCTCACGGCTTCGGCGCCGTCAACTTCTTGAGCTCGCCGATGAACGACGACGGCGAGGCATCCCGGGACGCGCCGAGCTGCCCGAGGCGGGTGGTTCCGTCCGCGCCCAGCACGATGTACGTCGGGTAGCCGCGCACGCCATAGGTCTCGCTGAGTTTCTGGTTGCGCGCCACGAAGTGCATCGGCACCAGCGTCTTGTCCTGGGGAAAATCGACGTAAACGAGGACCACGTTCTCCTTGGCATAGGCCTGCCATTCGTCCTTGGCGAACACCTCGCGGTCCATCAACTTGCACCAGCCGCACCAGTCGCTGCCGGTGAAATTGATCAGGATCGGGAGATTCTTCTCCTTGGCCAGGGCTTTGGCCGCATCGAAATCCATGGACCATTCACCCACCTTGGCGCCCTTGGTGGCTGGCGTGGCCGCGGTAAGGGTCATGGCAACGGCGGCAATCATCGCCGCGCAAACGGCTTGCATGCGCATCGTGAACTCCCTGTTCGTGTGGTTGTGGTTTCACCGCCAGAGACATCCGCCCCTAGCGATGGCTTCATTATAGTTCCGTTGAAGCGCCATGTCCAGATTGCTGAGGGAAGGGGTCGCAATTCTCAATTTGGCGGGGGACACCCTGAAGCATGCCCTTACGGGCACACTACAAACGCGGGTGCGACGATACTACGGGTTTGTAGTGGCGCCGTCAGGCGCTTCCCCAGCAAATTGAATTTGAACGTTGACACGCTCAGAACCGTGCCCATAGAGTACGGACATGATCCAAGGCATCATTTTTGACATGGATGGGGTGTTGTGCGACTCCGAGCCGTTCATCACCCAGGCGGCGGTCGCCCTCTTCCGCGAGCGGCATGGGGTCGCCGTGCAGGGGGACGATTTCCTGCCGTTCACCGGCATGGGTGAGAACCGCTTCCTGGGGGGCGTGGCGGAGCGGTATGGCGTCCGGCTCGACCTCGAGACCGACAAAGCCTTCACCTACGCACGCTACCTCGACTTGATCAGCGGGCGGTTGCAGCCGCTGTCCGGGGTGGCGGCCTTTATCGCGCAGTGCCGCCGGATGGGATGGCGGCTGGCCGTGGCCAGCAGCGCCGACCGGGTCAAGGTCGACGGCAACCTGGCGGAGCTGGGCTTCGGCGGCACCGCGTTCGATGCCGTCATCGACGGCTCGCAGGTTGCGCGCAAGAAGCCGGCCCCCGATCTCTTCCTGCTGGCCGCCGCGCAACTGGGGCTCGATCCGGCCGGGTGCGTCGTCTTCGAAGACGCGGTCGCCGGCGTGCAGGCCGCCGGCGCGGCGGGGATGCGCGCCATCGGCGTCCGGGGCGCCTTCGACGATGCCCGCCTGCGCGCGGCGGGGGCCGCCGCGACGGTCAACGACCTGACCGAGGCCGCGGAGGCGCTTGCCCGTCTTGGTTGACCGGTTTGACACGCCTGGATGGTGTCACTTACAATGATACCCTATGAAGTTTGAAATCCGTTCCGCGTGGTGCTGCGTTCTGATGACGGCTTGCGTGCTCGCGCCGGCGGCCCAGGCGGCCTCCTACCAATGGATCGGCGGGGCCGGCGATGGCCGCTGGACATCGGCCGGCAACTGGGACGTCGGCGTCGTACCTCCTGTGTCGAGTGTAAGCTACGTCTTTTTCAACGACGAGGGCACCAACACGGTGACGTCGCTCGATGGCCAGGATTTCCAGGTTGGCGTCCTGCGCTTCAAACACCCCCGGGGCACGCGGCACATGATCGACCTCGCCGGTGGAACGCTGGTGATCCGGTCGGAAGGCGCCAATGGCTTTCTCGATGTCGGTGTCGCCGAAGCGGGGGTCTCGTACGACTGCGGCGATGTCGTCATCTCGAACGGAACGCTGCAGATCGGGCAGCAATTCGGCAGCTCCCAGCTTCCGGCGGCGATCCGTCTTGGCACTACCCATGCCACGTCGGGCACGACGGGGCGCGGCCGCTTGACGGTTCATGGGCGACTGGTCACCTCCAACCTGACCTCGGTCTTGATCGGTTATGTCGGAACGGGCAGTTTGCGGGACAGCACGGACAGTTGGCTCGATTTGCGTGACACCACGATCAGCAGCCCGCTGGACGAGAACCGGTGGAGCATGTCGGGATCGCTGACGATCGGCCACCAGAATGCCGGACACGGGGAGCTGCGACTTCCCCCCTCGCTGGAAGCCATGGACATCGGAGGGTCTTTCGTGGTTGGGAATTCGGGCCGCTCGCGTGGCTGCATCGACTTCGGAACCAACTCCCAGTTCCGCGCCTTGACGGTGAAGGGCGACTTTTACCTGGGCACGGGCGGCTCCAACGAGCTGCGCCACTGGCCGCGGGAAGTCGCCGTGACCATCGGCAGCCCCGAGGCGCCAACCAGTCTGCTGCTCGGATACGGCGGCAGCGATTGGGGCATGGCCGTCGAACTGGTCGTCACCAATGCTCCGTTCACGGCCCACCTGAATCTGCTGCAAATCGGCGGCGGGATCACGAGTGGAACCTTAAAGCCGTACACCCCGGTCGCCCTGCTGGATCTGGAAAAGGCCACTGCGGTGCAGATCGGGCCGCACCCCAACCAGATCGATTGCGAGACGATGACCGTGGGCTACGGCCGCTACACAGGCAGCGGCATCCTGCGCCTGCCGGCGACAGTGACGTCCCTGGAAGCCGGCACGCTACTGATCGGCGGGACGCGCAGCAACAGCGAACTCGCTTTCGCGCCCGGCTCGCAACTGACCAACCTGACCGTGCGCAACGCGTTTCAGATGGGCAGCGCCTGGGGAACCAGCTATCCCAGCGCGGGTGGCTCCGGGGCCATTGACGGGCTGCCGGAAGACGTTGCGATCCGCATCGGCTCGCCCGAAACCCCCGCGCTGCTGAGCATGGGCGACACCTACCAGTACGGCGGCAACGGCATGAACCTCCTCGCCCCGACCAACGGCTCCTTCAGCGCCCACTTGTCCACGCTGCGCCTGGGGCTCAGCCGCCGCGACGGCTATGCCGGCATCCGCGCCACGCTCGACCTGCGCGCGACGCGGCTGGACGCCTTCGTCGTCGAGGATATCGCCATGATCGGTTGCTGGACGAACACGGCCTCGGGGTTTCGCGAGAACGACGGCGGACAGGGCCGGCTCTATCTCCCCGCCGGCGAGGCGGCGTTCAAGGGGCCCCTCCATGTGGGCGATGCCGGGAACGATTCATACGGCCTGCTGGATTTGACCGGCACGCGCGCGCGGTGCGGCGCCCCGGTCGAAGTCGGCACGACCGGCGAGGTGGTCGTTCGGATGCAGGGCGAACCGGCCGGCCTCGACATCGCCACGATCGAGCCGGACCCGCTCGCCGTGGTGGCCGGCGGCCGCATCGCCATCTTCTGCGAGGCGCCGCCATCTCCCCAGACCCAGGCCTACTGGGGACTCCGCCTGGCGGGTGATCACCGGGACGCCCTGCGTGCGCTGGCCGATGCGGGCGCGCTGACGTGGGACGCGACGGGCCTCCCGGAGGATCAGTGGGATCGCTTCGGCATTTATTACGACGATCTGGCCGACGAGACCATCGTCGGTCTGCCGGCCCGGCGCGGCACGATGGTGATTCTGCGCTGACGCGTTTCACGGAGTCTGTCCCGCATGTCAACCCTCGTCATTGCCTGCCATCCGCAAGCGGATTCGCTGAACCGGCGGCTCCTGGCGGCGGTGCGGCGCGGTCTCGAGGCCGCGGGCGTCGACCACCACGTCATCGACCTGTATGCGGACGGCTTCGAGCCCTGCCTGCGGGCGGCCGAGTACGAGCGGATGTTCGTCACCCGCGCGCCGGGGACCGAGGCCGACGTGGCGGCGGCCCAGGTACGCGTCGCGGCCGCCGACCATCTCGTCTTCATCTACCCCGTCTGGTGGTACGGCATGCCCGCCGCGCTGAAGGGGTTCGTCGACCGGGTCTTCACGGCGGGCTTCGCCTACCGCTTCCGGAAGCTCACCTGGTTCCTGGTGGCCGGCGGCACCCTCGTCTCGTTTCTCCCCGGCATCCGCTATCTGGTGCAGCCCTTCGCCGCGAAGGGGCTGCTCAAAGGCAAGCGGGCCACGATCATCCGGACTTATGGCGGCGCCGCCATGGGCCGGCGGATGTTCGGCAATGGCCCGGCCAGTAGCCTTGAGAACGCGGTCCTGCGGTTCTGCGGCATCACGCGGATCCGCCGGCTGGAAATCTTCGGTGTCAATCTATCGAGCTTCAACCCCGTGCGCGAGGGACGCGCGCTGGAGCGGGCGGCACGGCTGGTTGCCGGCCGCCGGTAGGCGGACGCCGCAGAACCACAAAAACCCCCCGGGAGTGAACCATGCATGCAACCTGTTGCCTCGACCCCCGCCCGGCCGCGCCGGCGCTGATCCGCTGGTCGTTGGGCCTGCTCATGCTGACCAGCGGCGTGTCCAAGCTCATGAACCTCGGCGGTTTCGTCAACGGCTATCTGCAGCCCGCCTTCGAGCAGACGTTCCTGCCCGGCTGGCTGACGGCCGGCTACGGCTACGCGCTGCCGCCCATCGAGGCGGCCCTCGGGCTGCTGCTGCTGCTCGGCGTCTGCCGCACCTGCGTCCTGCTGCTGAACGGCCTGACGCTGCTCTCGCTGGCCTTCGGCCAGATCCTGCTCAAAAACCACGGCACGGTCGCCAACGTTTTCCTCTATCTGCTGATGACGGCCGCGGCCTTGTGGATGAGCGCGGAGGACCGCTGGGTGCTCGGCGGCTGCGGCTGTCGGCGGCGGACGGCCGCGGAGCTGTGAGACCGGCGGGCTGGCGCACCCTCGGCCTCTACTGGCGCGAGCTGCGGGCCCCCTTCCTGCCGGCATCGGGGCTGGCGGTCTGCCTGGGCGCGTCGCTGGTGAAGTACCGGACCGGCGGCTGGGACTGGCCGCTGGTCCTCGCCTGCCTGTTCGGCGTGGGCGCCCTGCATGCCGGCGCCAACGTCCTCAACGACTATGGCGACCACCGGGGCGGCAGCGACGCCGCCAACACGACGTTTGTCCGGCCCTTCACGGGGGGCAGCCGCCTGATTCAGCAGGGGCTCCTGCGGCCGGGCGCGGTGCTGGTGTACGGGCTCGTGCTGCTGGGCATCGGCGCGGTCGCCGGCCTGTGGCTGGCCAGCCAGCGGGGCCCCGGTGTGCTGCTCTTCGCGGCGGCGGGTCTGGTCGCCGGCCTCGGCTACAGCGTGCCGCGGTTCGGCTGGGCCGCGCTCGGCGCAGGCGAGATCGTCACCGGCCTGGCCTTCGGGCTGCTGCCGGTGGCGGGGACTTGCTATGTGCTCGGCGGCACCGTGCCGCCCGAGGCGATCCTGCTGGCGCTGCCGGTCACGGTCCTGATTGCCGCCGTGCTGTTCATCAACCAGTTCCAGGACAGCGCGGCCGACGCCGCCGTCGGCAAGCGGCACTGGGTGGTGCGGCTGGGGCGGCGGCGGTCGGCCCGCGTCTATGTCGCGCTGCTCGTCCTCTGGATGCCCCTGCTGCTGGCCGGCACCGCCTGGCGCGGCCTCCCGGGCGCGCTCGGCTGGGCGCTCGCGCCGGGAATCCTGGCGGTTCCCGCCGCCCGCCTGGCGCGGCGGCACTACGACCACCCGGCCGAACTGGCCCCCGCCAATCGCCTGACGATCGCCCTGCACCACCTGGTCACCGCCGCCCTGTGCGCGATCCTGTTGCTGTCCTGATTCGGAACGCACGAACGCACGGACCGAGATCCGCAATTTGACACGGTCTCCCAGATGTTGTTATTATCGAAATGTCAATAATTGGTCTTCAGCGGCGTAAGAAAGGTTATCCCCATGATGCGCATTCGTCACACCGGTCGACGCGTTACGATGGAGGTTTCACCGAGCGCCTTGCGGGGCGTTGTCGGCGGGATGCTGCTGCTGGGCTTCCTGGCGTGCCGCGCGCACGCCGACCTCCTCACCTGGAGCAACCCGGCCGGCGGCGACTTTCTCAACGCCGCCAACTGGACTCCCCCCAAGATCCCCGGAACCAACGACATCGTCGTCTTCGATCTGCCGGGCCCGTATGAAGTGACCTGGAGCGGCAACGCGACGGGCCACTCCTTCCGCGTGACGCAGGGGACGGTCACCTGGAACTTGAACGGCAAGACGTTCGGCGTCAACCGGTACAGCACCAACAGCGTCGGCACGGTCGGCACGACCGCCGATCTGACCATCACCAACGGCACCGTCATCCGGATGAACGCCGGCTACCTGAGCAGTTTCGCCTACTCGTTCAAGCTCAAGGGGGCGGGGACGGCGATGCGGCTGCTGGCGGGCGGCAAGTACCTGGACGCCTATTACACCGAATACGGCGCGGGGACGACCCTGCTGCTCGATGGTGCCGGCGCGGAATACAGCAACGGCGGCATGTATTCGCGCGAGTGCAAGGGAACAATCATCGTCACCAACGGCGCCTATCTCAACGGCTATGGCGGCTGGACCATCCAGACTGGAGCCGATCTCCGTTTTTCGGGTGCCGGGGAGCGGGGCTATCTCGCGATCACCAGCATGGCCCCGGGGTCGTCGCTCCGCGTCGACAACGGCGCGGGCGTCAAGACGAGGACGACCAGCAACAACCAGACAATCGATGGCACGCTGACGCTCGACGACGGGCGCCTGTTCTTCTACTACAACGCGGGCGGCTCCCTCCTGCTGCGCGCGCCGGCCGTGCTGCAGGGGCGGGGTCAGGTCGAGTACAAGACCATCGAGCAGGCGGGGGCGGCCCTCCGGCCCGGCGGCGCCGGCGGCTACGGCACGCTCGCGATCCTCGGCGACCTGACCAACTCCACCGGGACGGGCGTCATGGAGATCGAGATGGGCGGCGCCGGCGCCGGGGAATACGACCGCCTGACCGTCGCCGCCCGGCCGCCGGGGAGCGCCGGGCAGGCCACCTTCGGCGGCACGCTCAAGCTGACGCTGGCCGAGGGGTACACCCCGGCCGACGACGACGCCTTCGACATTCTCGACTTCGTCTCCTGCGGCGGCCCCTTCGACGCCATCGAGTTCCCCGGCGGCGCCTACTGGTTCTGGAACACGAACGACCTCTACACGACCGGCGTCATCCGCTACGAAATCCCCGCCGCCCTGCCCGCCCCCGCCGCTGTCGCGGCGTCGGACGCCGCGTATCTCAATCGGATTGTCGTCGACTGGGAGCCCGTCGTCGGCGCGACGGGGTACGAAGTCTGGCGCAGTTTAGCGAACGACTCCGCGACGGCCAACCTGCTGGCCGCGGTTGAGGAGTCCCCCTTCACGGACGTGACGCCGGTGCCGGATACAACGTACTACTATTGGCTCAAGGCGACCAACGCCTACCTGGTCAGCGCGTTCAGCCTGTCGGACGCCGGGTCGAGCCTGAGCGACCTGCCGGTGCCGGCCGCGCCGCAGGACGTCGCGGCCGGCGACGGCGACTACATGCAGCAGGGGCGCGTTTGGATCACGTGGTCGGCGGCGGCCGACGCGATCGGCTACCAAATCTGGCGCAACGCCAGCAACGACCTGGCGACGGCCTCTCTGCTGGGGGCCTCGGCGGCCCCCGGGTTCGCCGATACGGCCGTCACGGTCGGCGTCACCAACTTCTACTGGATCCGCGGGACGAACGAGCTGTACATCGGCGCGTTCAGCCTCCCCGACAGCGGCTGGATGGCGCCGCCGGCCCCCTTCGAGATCGTCTGGTCCAACCCCGCCGGCGGCGACTACGACGATCCGGCCAACTGGACGCCGGGCTGGATCCCCGGACCGACCAACCGGGCCGTGTTCTCGATCACGCCCGAACCCTACACCGTC
>JAAYZJ010000204.1 GCA_012514915.1 Lentisphaerota bacterium
CCCGCCTTTATGGAGCGGTTCGGCCGCTACCTCGGCCCCGGATTCCCCAAGCGCATCCGGGCCTTCCCCTTCCTGGAACACTACCAGGAGCTCGGCTTCCGCGTGATCGGCGCGCCGACCGGCTGCGGCAACACCAGCACCTGGCGCCAGCTCCCCGACTTTCCCCGCTACGGCGAGAACATCCACGCCTTCAGCCGGCGTATCCGCGCCGCCGGCGGCCTGGGCATCGTGACGTCCGCCTGGTATCCCGTCCCGCCGGAGGCGCTGATGCCGGGCATCCTGTTCACGGGACAGTTCACCTGGAATCCCGACGTGCCGCCCGAGGCGTGATGGGGATGTTTTCTTGCCCCGGGGGCGTTTTCTGCTAATCTGTACTTTCCCCTGAACCTGCAATCGACTGTTTTGGAAAAATGACATGCAGACGGATTCGACGACCAAATTCCCCTGGCTCACCCTGGTGCTGCTGATCGTCTTTCTAGTCCTCGCCTGGATGAATTTCGCCCCCTCGTTCCAGGCCCGGCTCCGGGCGTTCAGCGACAAGGCCCGCGCGGCTCAATCGAGCCGGCCGCCGCAGGAGGATCCGCAGCCGCCGGCCCGGTCGGCGGCGACGGCTCCCGTCCTCGACCTGGGTGGCACGAACGAGCCCGTCGCCTCGGGCCTGCGCGAGAGTGAGCGGACCAACATCGCGATCTACCGCGCCGTCTCGCCATCGGTCGTGGCGGTCAACAACCGCACCCTGGTACGGGGCGGCTTTTTCGGCCTGCAGGTGTTCGAGGTGCCGCAGGGTAGCGGCTCGGGGTTCGTCTGGGACCGGAAGGGGCACATCATCAGCAACTACCATGTCGTGCACCAGGCGACGGCGATCACGGTCACCTTCGCCGACGGCACCAGCTTTCCCGCCACGATCGTCGGCATCGCGCCCGACTACGACCTGGCCGTGCTGAAGATCGACGCGCCCGCGGACCGCCTCGTGCCGGTGCACTGCGGGACCTCGCGCGATCTGCTGGTCGGCCAGAGCGTGTTGGCGATCGGCAATCCCTTCGGCCTCGACACGACGCTGACGGTCGGCGTCGTCAGCGCGCTGGGCCGCAGCATCACGGCGATGACCGAGCGCCGGATCCACGACGTGATCCAGACCGACGCCGCCATCAACCCCGGGAACTCGGGCGGACCGCTGCTCAACTCGCGCGGGCAGCTCATCGGCGTGAACACGGCGATCCTGAGCCCGAGCGGCGCCTATGCGGGGATCGGCTTCGCCGTCCCGGCCGACACCGTCTCGCGCGTCGTGCCGCAGTTGATCGCGCGCGGCAAGGTGAGCCGGGCCGGCCTCGGCGTGCAGCTGCTGCCCGACCACGTCGCGAGCCGCTCCGGCGTGGAGGGCGCGGCGCTTCTGACCGTGCTCGACGGGGGGCCCGCCGCGCGGGCCGGCCTGAAGGGCGTCACGCAGACGCGCGACGGCCGCCTGCTGCTGGGCGATGTCATCGTCGGCATCAACCAGATTCCGGTGACCGGCGTGGAGGATCTGTGCGCCGTCCTCGACCGGCTGCACGCCGGCGACACCGTGGCACTGACATGCCGCCGCGAGCAGCAGACGCGCGAGGTGCGGCTCGAATTGCAGGAACTCGATTGACGGTCAGGAGGGGCTTGGCAGCGGCCAATCGAGCACACCGCCGCGGGCGGCCCAGTCGCCATACAGCCGGATCAGTCGTTCGCGGATGGGACGCGTCCGGCTAGCCGGTCTTTCGCTATTCGCGGTCTTTTCACCTTGCTGTTGCGGCTCGCGGGGACGCTCGCCCTCCACTTCGAGACATCAAGGCGAAAGTCCGGCTAGTCGCCGAGCGCAACCCCGGGCTCGACCGCCACGCGCGTCCGCACCTCCCCGATGCGGATCGGCAGGGCGAAGCGGACCGATCCCGATTCGTTTTTCTTGTCGAGCAGCATGGCCCGCCGCACCGCACTGCGGTCGATCCCGGGGGGCATCTCCGTGGGCAGCCCGAGGGCCGCCAGCACGCGCGCCAGCCGTCCGCTCAGGCCGGGTTCCCGCGCCAGACCCAGCCGTTCGGCCAGGCGGGCCTCGGCGACCATCCCGATGGCCACGGCTTCGCCATGGCGCAGGGTGAAATCCGAAGCCAGCTCGACGGCATGCCCGATCGTGTGCCCCAGGTTGAGGGCGGCGCGCACGCCGCGTTCATAGGGATCCTCCTGGATGATCCGCACCTTGACGGCCATCGCCCGCGCGACGGTGGCCGGCGTCCAGGCGGCCGCGTCCCAGTCGGAGCGGGTCTCGAAGTGCGCCAGGAGCGCGGGGTCGCCGATCACCCCGTGCTTGACCGCCTCGGCGGCCCCGCAGCCCCGCTCGGCGGGCGGCAGGGTTTGCAGGGCGGCCGTGTCGGCCAGTACGAGCGCCGGCGGATGAAAGGCGCCGACGAGGTTCTTCCCTTGCGGCAGGTCGAACGCCGTCTTGCCGCCGAGGCTGGAATCGACCATCGCCAGCAGGGTGGTCGGCACGCCGACCCAGCGCACGCCGCGCATCCAGGTGGCGGCGGCGAAGCCCGCCAGATCGCCCACCACGCCGCCGCCGACGGCGATGACCGTGCCGCCGCGGTCGACGCCGGCCGCCAGAAGCCCCTGCCAGAGGGTGGACACGGTCTCGAGGCGCTTGTGCGCCTCGCCGGCCGGAATCGTGATGAGCGTCGCGCGCAGCCCGGCCTGCCGCAGCGATTCGACCGCCGCCGCGCCATAGGGCTGCTCCGTGTGCGCATCGGCGATGACCGCGCACGCGCCGGCCCAGGCGGCGGCGCGCACGCGTCCGCCCAGCGAGGCCAGGAGTCCGGTGCCGACCCGCACGGCCGTCTCCTGCCGGCCCATCCCCCGGATGTGAAAGGCCCCCAGCGCAAGCTGCGCCTGCGCCACCTTGTCGGCCAGCACATCCCCGCCGCCGTCGATGCGCACGGGAAACGAGCCATAGTGGGCGGCACGGCGCGCGAGCAGCTCCTCCAGCGGCGCGCGCGCGGCGCGGCCGTCGCCCGCCAGCAACGGGCGGACGCCGGGCTGCGCTCCTGTTCGTGCCTCCAGCACTGCCAGCGGCGTGTCGAGAAACAGCACCGTGCCCGCTTGTTCTGCCTGCGCTCGGCTGGCGGAATCGAGCAGAGCGCCGCCGCCCAGCGCGATCACCGATTCCGTCGATTCGGCCATCGCGCGGCGGAGCTGCCCGGCTTCGCGGGCGCGGAACGCGCCTTCCCCTTCCGCCGCGAAGATGTCGCGCACGGCACACCCCGCCTCCTGCTCGATGCGCGCATCGAGGTCGACGAACGGCAGCGCGAGCTGTTCGGCCAGGGCCCGACCCAGCGTGCTCTTGCCGCTCCCCGGCGGCCCGTAGATAAAGAAGTGATGAGGCATGGCGATGGGAACCCCGTGGGTGAAAAGCGACCGTGCTCAGGCCCCGGCGGAGGCGTCCTCGGCGTCGTGGATGAGCTTGCACTCGACGGAATCGACGAGCGCGATCCAGCTCGCCTCGATGATGTCGGTCGAGACGCCGACGGTGGACCAGGCGCGCTTCCCGTCGGTCGATTCGATCAGGACGCGGACTTTGGCCGCGGCGGCGGCGGTGCCGTTGAGCACACGGACCTTGTAGTCGGTGAGATGCGCCTCGGCCAGCCGCGGATAGAAGCGGTAGAGGGCTTTGCGCAGGCTGCGGTCGAGGGCGTTGACGGGGCCGTTGCCCTCCTCGGCGGTCACCTCCTCGGCCTCGCCGACGATGATCTTGACCATGGCGACCGAGCCCACCTCGGGCGTCGGCGAGGGGCGTTCCCCCAGGATGCGGAAGCGCTCGAGCGTGAAGAAGGGCTTGTAGGTGCCGAGGGCCTTGCGGACCAGCAGTTCGAAACTGCCGTCGGCCCCCTCGAACTGGTACCCCTCGTTTTCCATCTCCTTGAGCCGCTTGACGACCCGTTCGACCACGGGATCATGCTTGTCCACGCCCGGCGCCAGAGCGCGGATGCGGTCCAGCACGGCGCTGCGTCCGGCCACTTCGCTCATCAGGAAGCGGCGCGCATTGCCGACGGCATCCGGGGGGATATGCTCGAACGAGACCGAGCACTTCTTGACGCCGTCCATGTGCATGCCGGCCTTGTGGGCGAAGGCTTTGCGTCCGACGAACGGCATGTCGTCGGCCAGCGTGATGTTCGCGATCTCGGCGACGCGCCGGACCGCGGCGGTCAGCATCGGCAGGTTGGCCTCCGGGATGCACGCATAGCCGAGCTTGAGCTGCAGGTTGCCGATCAGGCCGGCGAGATTGGCGTTGCCGCACCGCTCGCCGAAACCGGCCAGCGTCCCCTGAAGATGCGTCGCGCCGGCCGCCACCGCCGCCAGCCCGTTGGCGATGCCGAGGCCGGCGTCGTTATGCGTGTGGATGCCGACGGCCGCCTGGCCGGCCAGACGCGCGACCACCTCGGCCGTGCCCCGGGCAACCTCGTCCGGAAAGCAGCCGCCGTTCGTTTCGCACAGGCAGACGACATCCGCGCCGGCCTCGGCCGCCGCGGCCACCGCCTGCAGCGCATAGTCCGGCGACGATTTCCAGCCGTCGAAGAAGTGTTCGGCATCGAAGATGACCCGTTTGTTGCGCGCCACGAGCCAGGCGACGGTTTCGCGGATGATGCGCAGATTCTCCGCCAGGGTGGTCCGCAGCACCTCCGTGACGTGCAGGTTCCACGACTTACCGAAGATGACCACGACGTCCGTGCCGGCCTGCATCAGGCTCTGGAGGTTGGGGTCGTCGGCCGGCGCCAGTTTCGGGCGGCAGGTCGCGCCGAAGGCGGCGAGGCGGGCCCGCGCCGGCGGCCGGCTGGCGATCGCCTCGAAAAACGCCAGGTCCTTGGGATTCGAGCCGGGGTTGCCGGCTTCGATCAAGGGAATGCCGAGCGCATCCAGCGTCTCGACGATCGCCAGCTTGTCAGCCACGGAAAAAGAGATTCCCTCGGCCTGCGCGCCATCGCGCAGGGTTGTGTCCAGCAATTCCAGGTGCTTCATGATCATCCCCGTCTGATCCAACAAAAAACCCGCCTCAACCTTCGGGGGTTGCGCGGGTTGCTTCCTGGCCAATCGTGCGTGTTTCACGCTAGTACGACCACATGCAAACGCCCGGAACCCCCGGGCCGATGATTCGGCCGATCCGCGCCGCGACGCTTCCGCCGCCGGCCAACGCCACCCGATCCGCGCCCGTCCCCTCGGAGCCGCGGGGCGGCGGCAGGCAGCCCAGCATGTCTGATGTCAGTCGCACGATGGGGTCATTATGGCACAAGGGCGGCTGCATCGGCAACTAAAGAGTGAACATTTTTTTTTCAGGGCCTTGACAGCCCCCCCCCAGAAGCCTAAACTTGCAACATACACGCAATGGGGTTTCTCTCGCGTGAGGGAAACTTTTATTAACACCTAACTGGAGTCCACAATGAAGTACATCGGCATGGCCAGGGGAGCTTTAGCGCTTGCCCTCGGCATGATGATGAGTACGGCCCTCGCGGCGAACATCGCCGAAGAGTCGTTCGAAGGGTACGCAGACGATTACGCGATCACCAACGCGCAATACTGGTCTGGCGGACCGGACGATCTGTCGAAGGTCGTTCCCACAGGCATCACCTTCACGGCCACGAGCTATCCAATGCCCGCAACCAACCACAGCATGGTGCTGCAGCTCAACACCGAGGGCGGCACGCTGACGAACGCGCTGTCCGCGCCGGAGTCGTTTGACACCCAAAACCTCTACGTCGACACCATGGTTCAGTTCGTGCCGAGCGAGGATCTCCCCGACCTGAGCGCGGATGACGGCATCAAGATCGCCGCCTACGCCTACATCACCGAGGTCTCGGAGAGCGTGGCGACGACCAACCTGGCTGTCTATCATGGGATTTATGATTCATTTGGTGTCTTCTCAGTCACAAACACCGTCGTCACCGACCTGCCGGTCATAGTGGGCGACTGGTACCGTCTGACGATCGAGTTGGAACACAACAACGATGTTGGCGCTCAGGCCTCTAAGATCAGTGTCAATGGGATTCCTGTGACCAACGCGAATGCCTACAGCGCCGACTGGGCTGCCAACCTCTTGGACGAGGAGCAGATGGCACCCGATGGCGGCGATTGGTTCCTTTCCGCTGCTGCATCCGATGTCACGTCTGTCTCCACCGTCCAGTTCAAGGGGACGGGCTACATCGACGATCTGGTCGTGACGAAGGTCGCCCCGGTCTTCGGCGAGCCCTCGCCCCAGGCCGAGCCGTACCGCGTGACGCAGGCGGTGACGAACCCCGAGGGCGGCACGCTCAGCGATGCAACCTCGCCGATCTGGGTGCCGGAAAATGCCACCACGACGCTGGTCTATACGGCCAAGGATTTCTACGAAATCTCCGCGCTGACGGTCAACGGCGCCACGGTGGCCCCCGACAGCGCGAAGAGCCACGCGTTGCTCGTCACGGCGTCCAACGACATTGAAATCACGTTCGGCCTCATCTCCGACTACACCGCCGACAACGTCGACTGGTTCGTCGCCAAGGGCTGGGGCCAGGATGACATCGTCGCGAACGGCAACGGTCTCGGCTTCGACACCCTCGAGATGCTGGGCCTGGCCGCGACCAACGCCACTGCGAATGCCGTGGTCACGATCACCAACATCGAAATCGTGGACGGCGACGTCAACGTGACGGTGGCGATCGACCGGACGATGGCCGTCGACCCGATCGCCGGCAACATCCGTCTCTACGGCTGGGAGACGCTGGGCGGCGCCAGCGCGCTGATCGGCACGGCCGACGTGGCGGGCAACAGCGCGGGCGTGAACTACACGGGCGAGGATGCCGAGATCACCTTCAGCTTCGACGGCGGCAACAACAAGTTCTTCAAGGCCGTTGTCGAGTATCCGGCGCCGGGGGAATGATCGCCTCCGCTGATGGGCGCTGATTGAACGCGCTGTAAGCCCCCGCGGGAAACCGCGGGGGCTTTTTTTGTACCGATTTGGGCGCGGTTGGCGACGG
>JAAYZJ010000205.1 GCA_012514915.1 Lentisphaerota bacterium
CGAGGGGCGGCTGCATGTGCCGGTCGCCGGGCCGGCCGGGGAGACGGGCGGGTATTGGGTCTCGTCCGGCGGCGGACGCTGGGAGTACGTCACGGTCGTCCAGGCGCCAGTCGCCTTCCTCGATATCGCCCGCTACGACGGCCGGACGTTCCTGGCGGGAAGCAGCAACGGGACGGCGATGGTCGCCTGGCGTGCCGATGGAGCGACCGACTGGCACATCGAGCCACTCAACGCGCAGGCGGCCCGCTTTTCGTTCCAGGCCGTTTCGCTCCTCGCCGTGCCGGAACGGTTGAGCCTGCTCGCCGTGCGCGATGTCATCGGCGACTGGCCCCCCACCGTCGCGCCGCGCGACTGGGGCGCCTGGTACCTGCTGCACTACACCGCCGGGAAGAGCCCGCGCGGGTTCCTTTTCGACGGCCCCGCCCGCCCTCTGCCCGCCTTGCGGCTGCTGGCACCGGGATCCTCGCTGGCGCAGAATCCCAAAGTCATGCTGGCGCGGGATACCGTCTGGCAGGATGGTCTGCTGGCCGTGCTGCTGCATGAGACCGATCGACGGCCCGACCCGCAGGGCAGCCTGATGGCGATTGCGCTGGGTGAGGGGACGCCGCAGACGGGTGGCCGGACTTTTGTCGGTCGGCGCCTGGCGGGCATGGAGCAGGCGTGCGATGTCGCGGTGGCCGACGGCCGCTGCCATGTGCTGCTCGCCGACGGGGGCATCGCCCCGCGGGGACGGATTGCCACCTCGGCCGACCTCGAGACCTGGGAGACGCGGTTCGATGCCGAACTTCCCGCCACGCCGCTGGCGCTGGCGGTGCTCGATGGACGGACCTATCTTGGCCTGGCGGACGGCAGACTGGTGCAGGTGGCGAAATGAGGCGACGGACAGAGATGCGTCATTGCACCGGGGTGAGCGACGGGAGACGGATGAATGTATTGCGGAAGCTAGCCGGGCTGGCTGGCTGCTGCGCGGCCGGACTGGCGATGCTGGGCACAACCGGCGCCGCGGTCGTGGCCGAGCGGGAGCTGCTGCTGCGCCATACGCTCGGCACGGAGCGTCAGGCCGAAGTGATCGTCGTTTCGTTGCGCGATCTGGACGTGTCCACGGCGGATGTCGGGCGGATCAAGGGTGTCCAGGTGCTGGACGAGCGGGGCACGCTCCTGGTCAGCCAGTTCGACAATCTGGCGGACGAGCTGGACAGTAGCCTGACCGAGGTCGCCTTCGAGATTGATCTGCCGGGCTCCGTCAGGCGTGTGACGGTGCGTTTGCTCGACCACGTTGTCGCACAGCCCGCCGTCTGCACCGTCGAACTCGCGGACGACCGTGTGACGGTCACGACGCCGGCCTACACGGTGCCGGTGCGCCGTGACGGGGCGGCCGGCCTGTGGGTTGAGCAGCCTGAACTCAAGGTGGCGGATGCGCAGAAAATCGACGACGCCATGGACGCCATGCTGGCCGGTCTTGACGCCCCCGCGCCGACGGCGGGGGGTGGACGGTCGCGCACGGCCCGCAGCGGCG
>JAAYZJ010000206.1 GCA_012514915.1 Lentisphaerota bacterium
AGACGCATGCCTGGCGAACCGCCACGCCGCCGGAGACCCCGGCGCCATGAACCTGCCGCGCGCGATCGTCTGGGACTGGAACGGCACCCTGCTCGATGATGCGCAGGCCTGCATCAACGCCATCAACGGGCTGCTGCGCGAACGGGGGCTGCCGCCGCTCGACCGCGACCGCTACCGGGCGGCGTTCGGGTTTCCCGTGCGCGCCTTCTACCGCGCGATCGGCATCGTGGCGGACGACGCCGAATGGGAGTCGCTGGCGGTCGCCTTCCATGCCCGCTACCGGCGCGAGCCGGCGGTCGTGCCGGCCGAAGCCCGCGCGGCGCTCGAATGGGTGCAGGCGCGCGCGGTGCCGCAGTCGATCCTTTCCGCCTGCGAGCAGCGGCTGCTCGACAGCCAGGTGGCCGCGCATGGCTTGACCCGCCACTTCCGCCGCATCCAAGGGACCGACAACCTCCACGGGGGATCGAAAATCGAGGTGGGGCGCCGCTTGCTGGAACAGGTTCCCGCCGACGGCTGGCTGCTGATCGGCGACACGCTGCACGACGCCGAGGTGGCCGCCGCGCTGGGGTGCGGCTGCCTCCTCGTCGCCAATGGGCACCAGAGCCGGGCGCGTCTGGCGCAGGCCGGATGCCCCGTGATCGATTCGCTTGCCGAACTTTCGGCGGTCCTGGAGTCACGAGGAACGCGCGCGCTCTTGCCGCCGCCGTTGGGCCCGACGATACGGAACGCGGGGTGCAACCGGGTTCACGGCCTCGTCGTTCCGCTTGCGTCGGTGGGCGGTCAAGCACGCTTCATCTCCCAACTTGGTCAAGATTATGCATAAGCAACCGAACATCCTCCTGGCCATCGCCGACGACCTGGCCTGGCCGCATCTGAGCGCCTACGGGTGCCGCTGGGTCGCGACGCCGGCCGCCGACCGCGTCGCGCGCGAGGGCGTGCTCTTCACCAACGGGTACACGGCCGCGCCCACCTGCACCGCGTCGCGCGCCGCGCTGCTGACCGGCCGCTATCCCTGGCAGCTCGAGGAAGGCTGCCAGCTCTGGGGACTCCTGCCGAGCAAGTACGAGGTCTATCCCGACCTCCTCGAAGCGGCCGGGTATTTCATCGGCATGACCTACAAGGGATGGGGGCCCGGCAGCATCGAGGCCAGCGGGCGGACGCGCAATCCGGCCGGTCCCGCCTTCAACAGCCGCACCTGCAAGCCGCTTACCACCTGCATGTCGACCAACGACTACCCCGCCAACTTCGCCGACTTTCTGGACCAGAAGCCCGATGGGCGCCCCTTCTGCTTCTGGTACGGCGCCAAAGAGCCGCACCGCGCCTATGACCAGGGGTCGGGGCTGCGGCACGGCAAGCGCCTGGCCGATGTCGATGTGCCCGCCTACCTGCCCGACTGCGACGAGGTCCGCTCCGATTTCCTGGACTACGCGCTGGAGGTCGAGCGGTTCGACCGCGACCTGGGGGCGATGCTGGAGTTGCTCGATCGGCGGGGTGAGCTCGACGACACGATCGTCGTCGTGACCGGCGACAACGGCTGCCCCTTCCCGCGGGCCAAGGCCACCCTCTATCAACACGGCTGCCACGTGCCGCTCGCCGTCCGCTGGGGACGGAACCTACCCGCCGGGCGAACCGTCACCGACTTCGTCAGTTTCATCGACATCGCCCCGACCCTGCTGGAGGCGGCCGGCGTGGATGCGGCGCCG
The DNA here is from genome assembly GCA_012514915.1 of Lentisphaerota bacterium. GTDB lineage: Bacteria > Verrucomicrobiota > Kiritimatiellia > RFP12 > JAAYLN01 > JAAYLN01. Next base: position 1,704 of record JAAYZJ010000206.1, read on the forward strand.
CTGCAGGCCACGGGGCGGAGTTTTCTCGATGTGCTGCGGTCGCCGCGCGAGGGGCGGGTCGATCCGGCACGCTGCTTCGTGCAGACCGGCCGCGAGCGGCACGCCTACTGCCGCCCGCACAACCTCGGCAATCCCATGCGCGCCCTGGTGACGGACGACTGGCTCTACATCCGCAACTTCACGCCCGACCGGCTGATCGGCGACGTCGACCCCTCGCCGACGCAGGCCTGGATCGAATCCCGCCGCGACGCGCCGGACATGGCCCGCTACCATGCCCTCTGCTTCGGGCCGCGTCCCGCCGAGGAGCTGTATGTGGCGGCGAATGGCCCGGATTGCACGCGCAATGTCGCGGGCGAGGCCGAGCATGCCGATGCACTGCAGGACTGCCGACGGCGGCTGGAGAGGCTCCTGCGGGAGCAGGGCGATCCGCGCATCCTGGGACGCGGCTGGTTCTTCGAGTGTGTGCCGTACTACACCAAACCCGGGCCGGGGCGCATCGAGGGGTTCCCCCCCATCGAGCAGCGTCACTACCAGCGGGGCAACCTGCCTCCGGGCGAGCCGCTCCCGCCGGTCAATGCCGCCGACGCCTTCGCCGTCTGGAGCTAGATGTCCAGGTTGCGGACGTTGAGGGCGTTGTCCTCGATGAAGCGGCGGCGCGGCTCGACGTCGTCGCCCATCAGCAGCGTGAAGATGGCGTCGGCCTTGACGGCGTCCTCCAGCGTCACGCGCAGCAGGCGCCGGGTCTGCGGGTTCATGGTCGTGTTGAAGAGCTGGTCGGGATCCATCTCGCCGAGGCCCTTGTAGCGTTGGATGGTGACGCCCTTGCGTCCCCGCTGCCGGATGGCGGCCAGCAGGTCGGGCAGGGTGTGAAGCGGCGTTTCCGCACCCGCGTCGACGAGGTGCGCGAAGGGGGCCTCGCCGCCGAGGTACTGGTCGATCGTCAAGCCCTGCTGGGCCAGCGCGTCGATCTGCCGCCGCAGGGTATTGACCCGGTAGATTTCGAGCCAGCAGAAGTCGTCGGGCGAGCCGCTGTGATAGGCGTTGACCTGCGAGCCCTGCAGATCGAACGCGCCGCCGAACCGTTCCGCGGCCGCGGCGCGGGCCTGCTCGAGCCCGGGCAGGTCGAAGAGGAACTGCATCTCGGCCGCGTCGCGGCTGCCCGTGATCGCCAGGTAGCGCGGCCACTCGCCGGCGGCATTGCGGGAGCGGAGCAGGCGGTCGACCGGCACCCCGCGGCGCCCGAGTGCGTCGAGGGTTCCCTCGAGGGCGACGAGCTGGTCGAGCAGTGCGCGCAGGGCGCCGGGCGAGAGCTCGCGGCCGTCGGCCAGCCGCACCATCAGATCGTCGCACCCCATGTCGAGCAGCTTGGCCGTGAGCTGGGCGTCGCTCTCGATGTATTCCTCGCGCTGCTTGCGCGAGACCTTGTAGAGCGGGGGCTGCGCGAGGTAGACCAGGCCGTGGTCGAGCAGCTTCGGCATCTGGCGGAAGAGGAAGGTCAGCAGGAGGGTGCGGATGTGGGCGCCGTCGACATCGGCGTCGGTCATGATGATGATCTTGTGGTAGCGGACCTTGGCGATGTCGAAGTCATCGCTGCCGAAGCCCGCCCCGATGGCGGCGATGAGCGAGCGGATCTCCTGGTTGTTCAGCATGCGGTCGATGCGGGCCTTCTCGACATTCAGGATCTTGCCGCGCAGGGGGAGGATCGCCTGGGTTTCGCGGTCGCGTCCCTGCTTGGCCGAGCCGCCGGCCGAGTCACCCTCGACGATGTAGAGCTCGCATTTCGCCGGGTCGCGCTCGGAGCAGTCGGCGAGTTTGCCGGGCAGCGCGGCCGAATCGAGCGCCCCCTTGCGGCGCGTGAGGTCGCGCGCCTTGCGCGCCGCCGCCCGGGCGCGCGCGGCGAGAACGGCCTTCTCGATGATGCGCCGGGCCACGGCCGGATTCTCCTCGAGAAACGCGCCGAGCTGGTCGTTGACGATCGCGGCGACAATCCCCTCGACCTCGCCGTTGCCCAGCTTGGTCTTGGTCTGGCCCTCGAACTGCGGCTGGGGAACCTTGACGCTGACGACGACCGTCAGCCCCTCGCGGATGTCGTCGCCCCCCATGGCCTCGTCGTTGTCCTTGACGAGCTTGTTGTCGTTGGCGTACTTGTTGATCGTGCGGGTGAGCGCCGAGCGGAAGCCGCTCAGGTGCGTGCCGCCCTCGACCGTGTTGATGTTATTGCAGTAGCTGTGCTCGCTCTCGGTGTAGGCGTCCGTGTACTGCATCGCGATTTCGCACTCGATGTTGTCGCGGCTGCCGACGAGGTGGATCACGTTGGGGTGGACGGGCGCCTTGTTCTTGTTCAGGTAGTGGATGAACTCGACGATCCCCCCCTCGAAGAGGAACTTCTCGCTCCGCTCGCTGTCGACGTCGGTGATGGTGATCGCAACCCCGCGGTTCAGAAAGGCGAGCTCGCGCAGCCGGGTGGCCAGAATATCCCACTCGAAGGCGCGGCAGGAGAAGATCGTGCTGTCGGGCATGAACGTGATGCGGGTGCCCGTGTGGGTCGAGGTGCCGACGACCTCGAGCTCGGTCACCGGCACGCCGCGCTCGAACCGCTGCCGGTAGAGCTTCTGGTTGCGGCGGACCTCGACGATGAACCACTCGCTGAGGGCGTTGACGCAGGAGACGCCGACGCCGTGCAGGCCGCCCGAGACCTTGTAGTTGGATCCGTCGAACTTGCCGCCGGCATGGAGGGTCGTGAGGACGACCTCAACGGCCGGGCGGTTCTCGGTCGGGTGGTTGTCGACGGGGATGCCGCGGCCGTCGTCCGTCACGGCAAGCGAACCGTCGGGGTTGATCGCGACCTCGATGTGGGTGCAATAGCCGGCGAGCGCCTCGTCGATCGAGTTGTCGACCACCTCGTAGACCAGGTGGTGGAACCCGCGCGAGCCGGTGTCGCCGATGTACATGGCCGGCCGTTTGCGGACCGCCGCCATCCCCTCGAGCACCTGGATGTTGGAGGCGTTGTAGGAATCGGGCGCCTGGGGCGCCGCCGACGCGGGTGTCGGCGGCGGGTCAAGCGGGGAGGGAATGGTGGCGGGGGGCGTAGGAGAAATGGGCTCGGTCATGGGGCGGATCATTCTTTCTCATGCACAGCAAAAGAAAAATGATATACTATTGAACGTGCGCGCGCAATCGTTTAAAGTATCCGCATGTCGCTTGTCCACGGATTGGTGCTGGATCCACCCACACACAAAGGCGTGCTGCTTCTGATCGACCGGCTACCCGATCCGGCGGTGGTCGACTATGCGCACGCCGCTCCGGCGTACGCCGCGGGCGGCTTCCGCAAGGGGCGGCCGGCCGCCATCCGGGCGCGGATCCGGCAGCAGGTCGAGTCGGTCGAGGAGATCGAGGCACCGCTGCGCCGCCTGCTGGCGGCGCACAGCCTGAACGCCTCCGTGGTGGCGCCCCTGTCGACCGCTTTCCAGGCCGACCATCTTGCGGCCCTCGCGGCGCTGTTCGGCGCGGTTGACCTGCGGATCGCCCGCCTGCTGGACGACCGCGGCGAGGTGCGGGGCCAGGAGGCGGCGGCCGCGGCGCCCTTCGGAAGCGGGGCAGGGGACGAGGCGGACGAGGCGGCGGCGGCTGATCGACTGCGCCCGCATCTGGCGGCGTTCCATGAGCGGCTTCAGGCGCTGGGCGAAGCCGTCGCCGCGGCGGCCGGGCGGGCCGGGGACG
>JAAYZJ010000207.1 GCA_012514915.1 Lentisphaerota bacterium
GTCCGAGCCCTGCGCTGGCTCAAGCTGAAGCAGCAGGCGGACGGTTCGTGGCCGCGCAACAAACCGGCCATGACGTCCCTGGCGATCCTGGCCTTTCTGGCGCACAACGAGACACCGGCGTCACCGGAGTTCGGCGACACGGTCCGGCGCGGCATCGAGTTTCTACTGGCCTCGCAGCCGTCGAGTGGCCAATGGCGCGGCAACTACGAGCACTACATCGCGACCTATGCCCTGTGCGAGGCCTATGGCATGACCTTCAATCCAACGGTCAAGGCGGCCGCCGAACAGGCGGTGGCCCATGTCATCGAGGGGCAGCATCCAAGCGGCGGCTGGGACTATGGGCTGAAGCCGGGCGAGCGCGACGACACCTCGGTGATGGGCTGGGCGGCCCAGGCATTGAAGGCCGCCGCGATGGCCGACTTCTACAGCGACCCCGAGGCGCTGCGGCGAGCCTGCAAGCTCGCGGTGCGGGGGTTCCAGAAAAACGCCCATCCCGGTGGTGGGTTCGGCTACACCGGCCCGGGCCGCGGCGGACTCAGCAGCGTCGGCGTCCTCGGCATGCAGTTCCACGGTGGCGGCTCCGCGGAGGAGGTGCGCCGCACGCTGGAACTGCTCGGCACGTGGCGTCCGGTGTGGGCGGGCAACCGTCCGGACAAGCGGACGGACGGCGCGGCGCGCCCGCCCGCTGTGTCCGGCCTGCCGCCCGGCGGCAGCCCGCAGTACTATTTCTACTACGGCACACAGGCCCTCTTCCAGGAGGGCGGCGAGGCGTGGAAACGCTGGAATGCGGCCATGTGGCCCGCGTACGTGAACGCCCAGTTCATCCAGGAGCAGGCGATTGCCGATGCGCAGGGCAAGCTGCAGGATGTCGGCTGGTGGGAGAACACCGACCAGCACAGCGACCGCCCCGTGATGGACACCTGCCTCGCGGCGCTTCAGTTGATGGTCTACTACCGCTACCTGCCGACCTTCAAGGTGCCCGAGCAGGTCGCCCGCGCCAAACCGACGGCAACCGGTCCCGGCGACGTGCCCATCACGTCCGATCTCTGACCCGCGGGAACGCGCGCGCGCGGCCGGGGGGGTCGCAGAAGAGCCAGCCAAGATCGGCGGGGTTCTCGTCGCCGATGCGCAGGCGGGGGGGCCAGGGATGGCGCGCAGAGATCCTGGAAGGCGATGGTCAGCCAGAGGCCGTTGATGCCCTCGTGGGCCAGACGGTTGAGGTAGGCGTCGGGATAATAGTCCACATCGTCCATCAACTCGTCGCGGTATCGCGGCGGGCGCTTGATGGGGCCGAAGAAACAGCGGGAAATCCGCGACCGGATGAACGGTCGTCGCTCCCGCCTGCCGAGCGGCAGAAACGGTCCTTCCGCCTCGCGCATCATCGCCTCGACGGCGAAGATGCCGCGGCGGATTCCCTCGGTGTCGGCCGCCAGTATCCGGCAGACGCCCGGTGCGACCTCGATGCGGTAGGCCTCGAAACCCGGCATCGCGGCCCGGGCGGTTTCGATGACGGCTGTCCCCGACCGCGACACCCCGCCCGCGGCCAGGAAGTCCGCCAAGTCAGCGTAGGCCGTCGCCAGGTGTCCATCGGGATCGGGAAAACGCGGCTCGATCCGCACACCCCCACTCAAGTCGGCCTCCCCCGGACGGACGGCGCGCGGGCACCCGCCCAGACCGTCGCCCCACAGAGGAGCCTTCAGGTCGTCGATGAACGTCCACGTCTCGTCACCCGGCTGCGCGGGCGGCGGCGCATCGCGTGGCGCCCACGGCGGCGGTTGCGCCAGCGGTTCTCCGCCAAACCCGTGTCGGCATCGGTGCATGAACCCCATCTTACGGCTGCCGTCCGCCGAAAGCAAATAAAAGCAGGTTGGCGATGGGGTGCGAAACGTTTGCTCCCTTGACAGGCCGGCGATGTTTCTGTATAAAGATACACCAGCGGCGCCGCCAGGTTGTTCCGGCAGGCGCGGCTCGATGGAAACGACATGAGCAACACGCAGGCAAACACGAGCTATTGGCGCTGGCGGATTCGTCCGAGACGAAGCCGTTGACGTGTTGCGTACCCGCATCCAACCAGGTGCTACGGAAACCGGCGGCTTCATCGGCTCGCCGGTTTCTTTTTTTTTTTCTCTACCCTTTTGACCCCAGGAGACGCCATCATGCTGCTCGACACATTTCCTACCGCGGATGAATTCCACCGCCAATTGGCGGATGCCACCGTCGTGCCCGTCGGGGCGACGATCCTTGCCGACACCGAGACGCCCGTCTCGGTGCTGGCCCGCTTCGCGCACAACCACCCCGACGTCTTCCTGCTGGAGAGCGCCGAGGGGGGCGAGCGGTGGGGCCGGTACAGCTTCATGGGGGTCTCCGCGCGAGCCAACGTCGCCATCTTCCGCGACGACGTCGTCGTGCGTCAGGGCATCACGGAGCGCCGCATCCCGCACGCCGGCGACCCGCTCGCCGTCCTGCGCGAGATCATGCGCCCCTTCAAACTGGCGGAACGGCCGGGGCTGCCGCGCCTCTGCGGCGGCCTGGTGGGCTACTTCACCTACGAGATGATCCATTTCTTCGAGCCGCGCGTCCCCAACCGCCTGCCGGCCGAGCGCCCCCTGGCGGAGTTCGTCATCCCCGACACGCTGCTGGTATTCGACAACACCGCCCATACGCTCACCGTCCTCGCCCTCGCCTTCAAGGACGATGCCCCGGCCGATGCGCTCTTCGCGTCCGCCCGGGCGCGCGTGCAGGAGTTGCTCGCGACGATCGGCACGCCGGCCGTCACCACCTTCAAGCCGAACCGGCGCGGCA
>JAAYZJ010000014.1 GCA_012514915.1 Lentisphaerota bacterium
AACTGGCCCGCATCCAGCTCGCCGAGGCGCGCGACAAGGCCGCCAAGCTCAAGAACGTCTCGGTCACGATCCGGGCCAAGACGACCGATGGCCAGAAGCTCTACGGATCGGTCTCCGCCGGCGACATCCTGGAGGCGCTGCAGGCGCAGAGCATCGAGCTCGACCGCTCGCAGCTCGGGCTGGAGCATCCGATCCACGAGGTCGGCCAGTTCGATGTCCCCGTCAAGCTGCACGCCGAGGTCGAGCTGACCATCAAGGTCTGGGTCGTCGAGGAGTAGGCCTCCATGCCGCGAGCGACGGCATCGGTCGAGGCGCCCCTGCGCGTGCCGCCCCACAGTGTCGAGGCGGAACGGGGGGTGCTGGGCTCCATTCTGCTCGATGCCGCGCGCGTCATGGATCTCTGCCTCGAGGCGGGCCTCGAAGAGGAATCCTTCTACCTCCATGCCCACCGCGTCGTCTTCGGGGCCTTTCGCGCGATGGCTGGCGCCAACGCGCCGATCGACCTGCTGACGGCCGTGCAGCAGTTGCGCGCCGCCGGACGGCTGGAGGAGATCGGCGGATCCACGTTCATCGAGCAGCTCATCGATGCCACGCCGACCGCCGCCCACGCCGAGTACTACATCGATCTGGTGCGGCAGAAGCACCTGCTGCGCCGCACCATCGCCTGTGCCCGCCGGATCGAGCAGGAATGCTACGAGGAGGGGCAGGGGGCCGACCAGATCCTCGGCATCGCCGAGCAGCGATTCCTCGACATCACCGAGCACCAGAAGGCCGGCGGCCTCTCCTGGAAGGACGCCATCACGGCGACCTTCGTCCGGATCGAGCGGATCATGGAGGGGGGCGTCAGCGGCATCGCCTCCGGCTTCCTGAACCTCGACCGCATGCTGCGCGGACTCCGCAACGGCGAGATGCTCGTCCTCGCCGCGCGCCCCTCGATGGGCAAGACCTCGCTGGCGATGAACATCTGCGAATGCCTGGCGCTGGGACGCGACATGAACGGCCGCCCGCTGAAAGGCGGCTTCGAGGCCTACGGCGGTAAATGCCCGGTCGGCGTCTTCAGCCTCGAGATGTCGCAGGAGGCGCTGGCCATGCGCATGCTCTGCGCGCGCGCCGGCGTCGCCGGCTTCCAGCTCGAGGGCGGCCGCCTCAACTCCCAGCACGTCAACCGCCTCTTCACCAAGGCGGCCTCGGAACTCAACCAGGCGCTGATGGTGATCGACGACACCGGCGGACTCGATGTCATGGAGCTGCGCGCGCGCGCGCGGCGCATGAAGAAACAGCACGGCGTCGGCCTGATCATGATCGACTATCTCCAACTCCTCAACTGTCGCGAGTACGCCCGCCAGGGCCGCCAGCTCGAGACCTCCGCGATCTCGTCCCAGATCAAGTCGATGGCCAAGGAACTCAATGTCCCCGTCCTGGTTCTCAGCCAGTTGAGCCGCGCGCCCGAGCAGCGCGTCGGCGACAAGACCGGCAAGCCGCGCCTCTCCGACCTGCGCGACTCGGGCGCCATCGAGCAGGACGCCGACGTCGTCCTCCTCCTGCGCCGCCCGAGCAAGTACCCCGGCGACAAGGACGCGGAGGATCGCACACTCGCCATTGTGGATGTCGCCAAGCACCGCAACGGCCCCACCGGCGAGGTCCGCTTGAACTTCGACGAGAGTCTGACCCGCTTCAGCGACCGTGCCGACGACGCCGGCGGCGACGGCGACATGGTCGTGCCCGAGGATTCCGCCGATGCCGCGGCTCTGGAGCCCTGACATGCCTGCTTCGACGCTTCGCACCTTGTTCCTGCCCCTGCTGCTGGCCCTGTCGCTGGCCGGCCTCCGGGACGCCCCCGCCCAGGACGGTTTCCAGCAGATGGTCCGCGAGGTGGAGGTCCGCCATCTCGGCCCCCTGCAGGCCGGCGACGACGACTATGTGCTCACCCGCACGACAGCCCGCGCCGGCCGCTATGTCTCCCAGTCCGACTTGTCGCGCGACCAGCGCGCCCTGCTCGACACGGGCCTCTTCGCCGATGTACGGGTGTTGCTCGAACCGGTCGACGACGGCATCCGCGTCGTCTACGAGGTCCGCCGCCGCCCCCGCTTCCAGGCCCCCGCCGCGATCCAGGGCAACCAGGCGCTGAGCACGGCCAGGATCCGTGACCTCCTCAAGCTTGCGGCGGGCGACCTCGTCGACGAGGCCCTGCTGGCCGACCGCGGCGACGGGATCCGCGCCGCCTACCGCGAGCGCGGCTACCCGGATGCCTCCGTCCATGCCGAGCTCCTCCCCCTGGCCGATGGCTTGGCCTCCGTGACGCTGCGGATCGACGAGGGCCCGCGGCGCCGCGTGGAGGGGTTCGTCTTCACGGGCAACCGCGCCGTCGACACGGCCACGCTCCGCGCCGCCGTCGGCCAGCCTGCCCGCCTCAATCCCCTGGGTATCTTCTACCGCACCTGGCGCCGGCGTGCCGAGGATCTCGAGGCGGTGCGCGATGCCGTCCGCCAGGTCTATCTCGACCGCGGGCACCTCGACGCCCGCGTCGACGCGGAGCCCCGGCAGGAGGACGACCGGCGGCTCGTCGCGGTGGCGATCGACGAGGGCCCCGTCTACCGCATCGACGCGATCGAGATCGGCGGGGTCACGCGGTTCGCCCTTGACGACCTGGATCAGACGGTCGCCGCCGTCCTCCGCCCCGGCGACATCGCCGCCGGGAATGCCATGCGGCAGGCCACCCGGCTGCTGCGCGACCACTACGGCCGGGAGGGCTACGTGGATACCGTCGTCCGCGTGCAGACCCCCGTCGTGGAGGCGGCCGGCCCGCCGCGGGTCAAACTCCGGTTCGATATCCGCGAAGGCGTCCTGGCCCATGTCCGCAGCATCGCGATCCGCGGCAACACCCGGACGCGGGACAAGGTCATCCGCCGTGAAATCGGCCTGGTGCCGGGCGCGGTTCTCGACGAGGTCCAGGCCGAGCGGAGCCGGCAGCGGCTCGAGAACCTCGGCTACTTCGAGCGGGTGCGTTTCGACGAGATCCCCGACCGCTCCAACCCGGCCCTGCGGGACGTCGTCTACGAGGTGGCCGAAAAGAACACCGGGCAGTTCATGATCGGCGCGGGCTTCTCGAGCGTCGACAAGATCATCGGGTTCGCCGAGGTGTCGCAGTCCAACTTCGACCTCTTCAACTGGCCCTATTTCCACGGCGGCGGCCAGAAACTGCGGGCCAGCATGGAGGTCGGCTCGGAGAGCCGGAACGTTGAGGTCTCGCTCACGGAACCCTGGTTCCTCGACCGGCGGCTCTCCCTCTCGGGCGAGGCCTACCGGCGCGAGCTCAGCTACGATCAGTACGACGTGACGCGCCTGGGCGGCGGTCCCGGTCTGACGGTGCCGCTGCGGTATGGCCGCGTCAACTTCCGCTATGCGATCGAGAAGGTCTCCCTCGACGATCTGCAGGCCGGCGACTACGTCTACCTCGACGATCCCTCTCGCACCTACCGGTTCACCGACGAGAACGACGACTATCTCAACGCGCCGTTCCGGGTGACGTGGATGTACGACACCCGCAACCGCGCCTTTGTCCCCACGCGCGGCACGCGCGGCAGCGTGTTTGCCGAGATCAACGGCCCGCTGACCGGCGGCGACAACGAGCTGGTCAAGGTCGGCACCGATTTCCGCCATTGGTTCCCGCTCTGGGCCGGTCATGTCCTGAGTCTGCATGCGCGCGCCGAGAGCGTCGAAGCGTACGGCGACACCGAGACGGTTCCCATCGGCGACCGCCTCTTCCTGGGCGGCGGGCGCACGGTGCGCGGCTTCCGCTACCGCGACATCGGCACCAAGGTGCTGCCCGCCGAGGGGACGGAGGGGCGTTACCAACCGGTCGGCGGCCTGACGATGGCGATGGCCTCGGTGGAATACACGATCCCGCTGTTCAAGATGCTCCGGTTGGCGGCGTTCTACGATGTGGGCGGCGTCTGGAGCGAGAGCTTCGACGCCGATTTCGACCGGCTGGCGTCGAGCGCCGGCTTCGGCATCCGCTTCGACTTCCCGGGCTTCCCGATCCGGATCGACTACGCCGTTCCGGTGGCGTACGACGACGACTACACCCGCAGCGAGCGGTTCGTGCTGTGGATCGGCTTTGAATAGCGGCGGTGTCCCGTGGCGATGACCAAGAGTCTGGAAGACTACATCGAGGCGATCCACCGCCAGGTTCAGCGCGGCGGCGGCACCCGGGTGGTGGACGTCGCCAACGCGCTGGGCGTTAAGATGCCCTCTGTCAACAATGCCGTGCGGGAGCTGGCCTCGCTCGGGCTGATCGAGCACACCCCCTACCAGCAGCTCCACCTGACGGCGGAAGGCGAGCGCGTGGCGGCCGACATTTTCCGCCGCCACACCATGCTGAAGACCTTTCTGACCGCCTTGGGCGTTTCCGAGGCCAACGCCGAGGCCGACGCCTGCGCGATGGAACACGTCCTGAGCGACGAGACCCTCGCGCGCCTCGCCGCCACGACGGAACGGCTGCGCGCCGACGCGCCGGTGCCTTGAGCGGCGCCGAACAGCGGGCGGGCGGGGACGCGCCGCTCCGTAACGAAGCGGTCAGGATACGCAAAAATGGCGTGGCCTTTTTCTCGGTTATGAGAAATGGACGTGAGAGGATGGGCCCTTCCCGGGTGAAACAGGCGGAACGCGCGTTCATTTGATGAATGGTACGGGGCATGCTTACTAATAATTCGCGCTCGATGATGCGTGGAAGGTGAGAGTTTCGTCATTGTCTGGACAGGGAGCCGTTGCCATTTCCGGCGTGTTCTGCAACCGTTAACAAGGCTTGTGCATCGCATGAACAAGGATGAATGCATCGCGATCTGTCCGCAGCTGAATAGGCGGCGGACAACCGTGCCCCGTGGGGTGCGCCACCGCCGCGCGGCATGCGCGGGGGCCACCTTGGTCGAGGTGGTCGTGGCCTCCGCGCTGCTGGCTATTCTCTCCGCATCCCTGTTGTCGGTCTTCTCGTTCAGCCGTCGTTCCGCCAAGCTTGCCAGCGACCGTCTGGTCAGTCTGAATCGCGCGCGGGCGGCGCTTGAATATCTGCGCAGCCAGCCATATGGGGCCGGCTTGCTGGCGGTTGGGGACAGGAAACGCCCGCTGCCGAATCTGGCGGAGGACGCCGGGTACTATCGCGTGACGGAGGCGAACGGCGGCAACGTCAAGGACATCACCGTGGTCGTGGAATGGACAGAGCCCTGGGGGGCCGCCCAATCGATATCGCTCACGACATCGCTCTGCCGGGGATTGCATCCGTGAAACCGGTGGCGCGTGACGAGCAAGGCAACGGGTTTTCTCTGGTGGAGGTTCTCGTGGCGGCGGCGTTGTCCTCGGTGGTGCTCGGATCCGTGCTGCTCCTGGCCACCGGGGTATCCCGCTCGTGGCGCGTGATCGCCTTGCAGATGCAGGCCGATCAGGACGTCAATGCGGCGATCAACCGCCTGGTGTTCGGGCTGCCGGGCGCGCGGGGGGTGCGTTGCGCGGCGTCCGCCACCTTGACCCCGGGGCCGGCAGCCGGCGACTGGATCCTGTCCTACACGCCAGGCAGTGCGACAAGCACACTCAGCCAGATCTCGTACGATGCCGCGGAACGACGACTCGTGTTCGATCCTGGAGGAAGGCTCGTGGGCCGGGAGATCGATTACGCCTGGGCCGGAGTGGATAGCCAGTCGCTGACGGTCACCCTGCGCGTGTCGCGGACCGCCGGTCCTTTGCACACGGAGGCGGAGGCGGCGACCGCTGTTGTGTTTCGGAACCGTTGACGCCGGCGACGAAGACACCGGACTTCCGCGGAGGAGTCGATCAGGCAAGGAGCGCAAATGATGATCATCAAGGGACAGTCGCTGCCCGGGGGACGATCGGGAGCCGCATTGATCGTGGTGTTGTGCCTGGCGCTGGTGAGCGCCATCATGACGGCCTCGGTCCTGCTCGGTGTCGGCACCCGCAACCGTCTGGCGCACCGGCAGGTCAATCTGGACCGTGCTTTTTTTATCGCCGAGGCCGGCGCGGAGCGGGCGGCCATGCGCGTGCTCAACGGAGATGAAGGCCCCTTCGAGCATGTCGGCGACCTGGCCGGCGGCCGTTATGCGGCGACCGTTGCCAACGTCGACAATCAAGACGGTTCGTTTTCCGTCGATATTGTTTCGGTCGGAACGGTGGAGCAAACCAGTCGGACCGTCTCGCTCAACGGCGTCCGGCAGGTCAGTTGGGCGCGCTACGCCCTTTGGTACAACCAGGAGGCGACCAAGCTGTGGATCATCCCGGGGGAAAGGTTCGACGGACGGGTCTACTCCCGCCCGCTGATGCATTTTCATGACTCCGATCTTCTGAGCCGGGGGCAGGCGCGGTTCACCGAGCGGGTGTGGACGGTGCCCGCCTACATCGAGCGGTCGAGTTCAGCGGTTAAGCCCGTCTTCGAGAACGGCATCGTGATGGGGGCACCCAACGAGTCGATGTCGTCGATCGATCTCGACGACCTCCATGCCAAGTCGCTGGCCAACGGGCTGGTTCTTGAGGGGAACACCTCGATCCGGGTCAGCGGCTCGACCCTTTTGATCACGAACGCCCGCAAAGGGTGGAACAACGCGCCGGTCGATCTGCCGGGCAACGGACTGGTCTATGTGAAGACCGTCACGGTGGGCTCCGGCTACCACCAGCAGACCTATCCCGGCAACGTCACCTTGCGGGCACCCGACGGCTTGGCGGGGCGCCTCACCATCATTGCCGACAAGAACATCACCGTGCAGGATCATGTCCGCTATGCGACCGATCCCCGGGAGCAGCCGGCCTCGACCGACGCACTCGGCCTGATTGCGGGTGACAATGTCGTCATTGGCACCGAAGCCCCCGACAATCTTTCTCTGTATGCGCATATCATCTGCAAGGAGGGCGGGTTCGGCGTCCAGAACTACGATAGCGGCAATGCCCGCGGCACCCTGACCGTCTATGGCGGCATCGTCAACGAGATGCGGAACGCGGTCGGCACGTTCGGCGGCCGGTACGGCAACACCGGCTTCAGCAAGAACTACATCTATGACAAGCGCTTCGTGCGCAACCCACCGCCGCATTATCCGCGCTTGAACGACAACATCGCATGGACGGAGTGGGATGGATGAAAACACGAACGGGCGTCCTGGCCCTTGCTTGCCTGGCACTCACCGCGGGTTGCGATACCCATGCTCGCCGCCAGGCCGCGCCAGACAAACAGGCTTTCGACCCCGACGACACGGGCCAGGAACCGACCGCAGCGGTTCAGGCGTCGACCGAAACAGATGGGTCCGCGCCCCCGCTGGCCGCCTGCTTGTCGTTCGATCCCCCGTCGGTCGTCGACGATCTGGAGAGCTTGCGTGCGCAGGACGACGAGGCGGAACGGCTTGAGGCGGATTTGATCCAGTATGCCAGCAGGCAGGGGACGAATCATCCCTTCGCCCTGACGGAAACGCGAATCCAGTCGCTGATCACCCGCAGACGTTCCGCGCTCTATTGACGGCTGCGGCGACGGTCTTTTTTTCGGCGGCCGTCGACAGACCGGCATGGTCCATCCGCTCCTGTCGCGCCGA
>JAAYZJ010000208.1 GCA_012514915.1 Lentisphaerota bacterium
CCGGTATGGCCGACCATGTCGCCATTGGCGAAGTTGACCGCGATGAAGGCGTAGGGGTTATGCTCCAGCCGCTGGAGCAGGGCCTCGGTGACGGCTTCGGCATCCATTTCGGGATGGCTGCCGAAGGCGGCGGGGTCGAAGCGGCCGGGGATGTCGATCTGGTCCTCGCCCGCGTAGGGCGCCGTTGACTTGCCGTTGAAAAAGCTGGTGACGTGGCGGAACTTCTGGGTCTCGGCGATGCGCAGTTGGCGCAGCCCGGCGTCGGCGATGACCTCGCCGAGCAGCTTGTCCATGCCGCCCCCGGCGTCCATCGCCCCGAGCAGGTAGTCCTGGAACGCATCCCAGTAGCGGGTGAACCCCAGATAGGTGATCCGCGGGCGCCGCGCGCGCGTGCCGGCGTAGTCGTCGTCGACGAAGGCCTGGGTCAGTTGAATGGCGCGATCCTGGCGGTAGTTGGTGTGCATGACGCAGTCGCCGTCGCGCATGCCGTCGTAGCCGCCGATCACGTGGCAGGGGATGTACTCGTCGGCCATGTCGGCGCCGTCGGGCGTGCGGTCGGCGTCGTAGGAGGCCTTGACGGCGGCCTCGGCCGCGGCGGCGGGCCGTCCCACGGCATCGACGAGGCAGGCGTAGGCGGCGTCGGTGAGCGCATACTGGCGCGAGCGGTCCATGGCGTAGTAGCGGCCCATCAGGGTGCCGATGCGGCAGTTGCCGACGGCCTGCATCTCCAGCGCGAGCCGCCCCAGGTACTCCAGCGTGCTGCGCGGCGGCGTGTCGCGACCGTCCAGGAACGGATGGATGATGATCTCGCCGTCCGGGTGTTCGTTGCGGGCGCGGCGCATGATCTTGAAGAGGTGCTCCTGGTGGGCGTGGACGCCCTCGTCCTGCAGCAGGCCGAGCAGGTGCAGGCGGCCGCCCGATCCTTTCCAACTCGCCATGAGGCCCTGCCATTTCGCCGCCTGGAACAGTTCGCCGCTGCTGAGACCGTCGTCGATCCGCTTGAGTTCCTGGACGACGATGCGCCCGGCGCCCATGTTCAGGTGGCCGACCTCGCTCGAACCCTGGTAGCCGTCCGGCAGGCCGACGGCCTCCCCGCTGCAGGCCAGGCGCGACCACGGATAGCGGGCCAGGCAGCGGTCGATGTTCGGGGTGCGGGCGGCGAAGACGGCATTGCCCTCGGCGCGGGGATTGATGCCCCAGCCGTCGCGGATGATCAGCGCCACGGGTCTCGGTTTCACGGTCATAGCGTTTTCTCTCTGGACGGCACGGGGCCGTACTCGTTAAAGTGAGGCCGTAGTTTACACCATTCGGCGGGCTTTGTTGAGCCAAAAGGAACATCCATGCAATTTTCAGGACGGCGTCTCGACGAGGCCGCCATGCGCCGCGAACGGGAGCGGCTGCGCGCGGACGGCCAGCGTGTGGTCTTCACGAACGGCTGCTTCGACATCCTGCACGGCGGGCATGTGCAGTACCTGACGGCGGCCCGCGGGCAGGGCGATGTCCTGATTGTCGGCGTCAACAGCGATGCCTCCGTGCGCCGCAACAAGGGACCGCGGCGGCCGATCGTGCCGGAAGACGAACGGGCCGCCCTGCTGCTGGCCCTGCGCTGCGTCGACTACGTGGTGGTGTTCGACGAGGACACCCCCGAGCGGCTCATCGAGACCCTGCTGCCCGACGTGCTGGTCAAGGGACGCGACTGGGCCCATTTCGTGGCGGGCCGCGAGGCTGTCGAAGCGGCCGGCGGCCGCGTGGTCCTGGCCGACCTTGTCCCCGGACGCTCGACGACCAGCCTCATTGAGCGCATCCTGGCGGTCCACGGCGCGGCGCGCGCGCCGTAATCGCAAAGGGGTGCGAAAACTGCGTATCGCGAGGCGGGCCACATAGCGGCGTCCCATGCGCCTTGGTTCGGGCTTCTTGATTGCCACAGCGGTGCCGGAGTCCCGCCTCTCGATGCGCGGCCATCGCACGCTCGGCATTGGCCCGTCACCAACCGGCTTGCGCGCGCGCCTTGAACGTCCGCCCCTGAACTGGTAACATGCCGTCGTGGTTGCCGAATGCCGTCAGTGGCAGTTCGGCGGCCGGTTTGCCGATCCATTTCCGTCGAGGGCAACATGCCGATTCCCATCGTCTGCTGGTCCACCCG
>JAAYZJ010000209.1 GCA_012514915.1 Lentisphaerota bacterium
CCTCGGCCGATCTGGAGAGCACAACGCTCGCCTTGTTCGCCCTGCGGGAGGCATCGGAAGCCAAGCGTCTGCCCCGGGAAACGTGGCGCCCTAAAATGGAGGGGGCGAGCGGCGTCCCGCGGCCCGAACAGGCCGACGCCATCCTGGCGCGCACGGCCAACGCCCTCAAGAATCTCCAGTTGCGTACGGGCGACTGGCATGCCTGCAACCTGCATCAGCCCGTGACGGCCTTCAACGCGATGGCGAAGATGATGCCCGGTCTGCCGGTGGACCCCAAGACCTTCGTCCCGCTGCCGTCGCCGCAAACGCCGCTGGCCACCTTGCAGGGCTATGCCGCGCTGGTGGAAATCGGCCGGATTGTCGGTTTTGAAAAGGCGCTGGGGCGCTTCCGCGCGAACTTCGGCGCCGGATTGGGCGCGGCGCGCCGGCAGCTCGCCGCGTTGCCGGACCGCACGACCAAGGATGTCGTCGGGGGACGCGCCGACCCCGCCGAAGCGTATTTCTTCGCCTCCGTGGCCTGCGACGTGCCGGGAACGCTCAAGCGCGAATTGAACGGCGAATGGGCGCGCATGGCGTTTGAACTGGTCTCGACCCAGCATACCAACGGCGCCTGGCAGGTGCGTGGCGGGGTGCGCATCATCCCGACCAGCATGCAGGCACGGATGGATGTGCTGCCGAAACGCGATCCGGCCGACCGCAAGAAGATCATGAACCGCGGGACCGCGCATGTCCGGTACAACTGGGGCCACGGCCATTATGGCGAGGCCTTCCTGGGCAATCTCCCCGTTCTGGCAACCTGCCACGCGATGCTCTTCCTGACCACCGGCGCCCATCCGCCCTTCCTGACGGCAACGCTGGCGTCCGACCCGCTGCCGACGGCGGTGCCGGATATCGCGCTGGGCGAACTGGCCGGGCAGACCGGCGTGAGGTGGCGGCATGTCGCGCTCGACCTGTCCAGCGACGACCCCCTGCTCGGCATCGCGGCGCCGGCCTTGTTCCTCACGGGCACGGCGGAGGGACTCGGCGAGGCCTCCACCCGCATCCGCCTTTCGAACTACGTGATGGGTGGCGGCGTGGTGATCGCCCTGGGCGATGCCGCCACACCGGCGGGACAGGCGTTCCTCGACGCGCTCGCGCCGGTGATCGCCGTGGGATGCGGCGGCACGGCCCAGGTGCGCGACGTGGCGGGCGAGCAGGCTGTCCTTGGCGACCTCGCCGGGCGCCTGGGCCGTCCGCTGCCGGGCATGACGCGCGGGAACGGTGGTCTGGCCGCCCTGCTGCTGCTGCTGGCCGACCGTCCCATGCCGGAGGTCGGTGCCTTCTCCGCCCCCGAAGCCGCTCGTGTCGTCAGCACGGCCCTGCAGCGCAATCTCGATGACACGCTGTCAACCCTCGCATTTGCACACCAGCTCGGCGATTTGGGTGATCCCGCCACCTTGCTCGCCACGGCCCTGCAACTGCTGCGCAATCCGTCGCTGCAGCAGGAAGCCTCGCCGGCTTCCTCGCCGCCTGCTTCGCCGGCTGCCGCTCCTGCGGCGCCCGCGCCCGCCGTGGCACCCGGGGCGTCCGCGAAACCGGCGGCCGACGCGCCGCGCCCGCCCGACAAGACGGTGGCGCCGGCCGCCCCGGACCAACCGGTGCCGCCGCTGGCTGCCCCCGTCCCCAAACCGCCGGCAGCCGACGAGGTGTGGTGACGCCTGCAGGGCAGGTGTTGGTCGGCGCCCACGCGTGAAAAGGGGCAGGCTGGCGCAAGACGCCGCGAATAAGGAGATGGCGATGAAGCGTTGGACACAATGGGTTGTGCTGGCCACGGGACTCATGCCGCTGGGCATGTGGGGCGGAACGCCGGACGACCGCTTGCCGGCTGGGAACTATCAAGTGGGCTATTTCAATCTCGCGGGCGAGCCGGCCGGCGAGAATCCCGCCCGTTTTGTCGCGACGCTGGGTGGTGCGACCGGCGTGCAGGCCCGTCTGGCGGGATCGGCGCCGGGTGTTTCCTGGCGCGCGGTTCCGGCCGACAGCGAGCCCGCCGGCTGGATCAGCCTGGTCCGGGTCAGGGCCAACCGCCAGTGTGATTTCATCGCCTTTCATTTCTCCGACCGGGAGGGAACGGTCGATTTCGCCAGCCGGCGTCCTTCGCGCATCCCGCTCGATCCACCGAAGTATCCGTTGACGGTTCCGCCCGGGCCGGATCAGATTCCAGCCAATGCCGTTCGCGAACCGGCCGGCGATTTTCTCTACCAGGATGCCCGTGATCGGCCGCGCGAACGGCCGATGCTGCGTATCGAGGTGCGGCCGGTGGAAGCGCTCGTCGGCGCGCGCGAGCTGCCCCCCGGCGGCGACGTGAGCACCGACGTGCCGGCGCCGGTCGTCGAGGCCATGGCGTTTGCCGCCGCCTTCGAGGCGGGCTGGCGGCCGACGGCGGCGGAGCAAGCCGACCGCACCCTCCACCTCTCGCTCACGGAGGAGTTGCGCGCCTATCACACCGCGCGGGCGGTCTTTGCCGACGGCACGCCGGGGTTCACACGGGAGGCCATTCCCCGCGACGCGCTCTATGATCACTTGGTCGGCTTGTTTCTCCGGCTGCGCCAGCGGGCCAGCGTCATCGAGGCCATGCCGCTCGGCGAGCCCGGGTGTGTGCTGGCCGGCTGGCTGGATGGCCGCGCGATCCTGCGCCGGGGAAAGGCCTGGCGGGCGCTGTCGCCGGCATCGGGACGGACGCTGTGGAACTACGAGCCGGGCCCCCGCGAGCGCCCAGCCTATCGCCTGCAGCGGACTTCCGACGGCCGGCCGCTGGTGTTCCGTCATGACCACGGCGTTCACCGGATTGATCTCGAAAGCGGCAAGCTGGTCGCCCTGACCCCGCCTGAAGCCGGGGTGGAGGGATCTTTTTACTGGATGCCGGAGGATGCCCTGGCGGTGGTGGATGCGGGCCGGTTGACGCTCTACCGCGGCGGGCAGGCCGTCTGGCACTGGGACGGCGCCGCCAGGGATGCCCGGCCGGTCGGCGATGCCGAACGAATCTATGTGGCGGGAACCGATGGCGCGGTGCACGCCCTCGACCTGGCGACGGGCGCACCCGGTTGGCAGACGGCGGCGACGGCTGCGACCCCTGCTCGCCTGAGCATCGCGGGGCCGCGGGTGCTGGTGGACGACGGACGGTCGCTGGCGGGGGTCGACGCCGCCGCGGGAAGACGCCTCTGGTCCCTCCCCACGGGCGACGCGCTGCTGGCCGATCCGGTCGAGATGGAGGGCCGCCTGCTGGTGGCGGTGGCGCCCAACCGGCTGCTGCTGGTCGACAGCGCGTCGGGGGCGTCGGTCGCCTCGCGCACGTGGCCGACCTGGCTGCTGGCGGTCCGTGCGGTGAAGACTCCGCAGGGGTGGTCGGCTGCCTGCGTCGACCTGCGCCGGGAGTTTCACCTGCTCGACCCGTCGACGCTCGCCACCCTGGCGGAAGTTTCCCTGCCGACACCGGTCGCGCCGGTGCTGGCATTTGGCACCGATGTCCCAGAAGCGTGGGTGCTTGACCGTCCGCGCGACATGGGCGCGCTGGATGAGGATCTGGTGGGCAGCCTCTTCGCGGCCACCACGCGAAACCGTGCCGCCTGGCTGGTGACCGACCAGCAGGGAGGCGTCTATGCCATCGCCGCCGGGGCCGCGGCCAAGTGAGGGGTGAGGTGAGCAGATGATGAAGCGGAACGGCTTGTTGATGACCGTACTGATGGCCGGCCTGGTGCCGGGTGCGGCCCGGGCGCAGGATATCGATCTGTTTGCGCCCGGCGGCGAGACGGCGCTGGGCGGATTCAACCTGAACAAGGAGTTGAAGGACGCGCTCGCGCCGCCCGATGACCGGGAACTGCTCAGGCACTGCCACTACAGCGAAGTCTACCGCTGGACGGGTGTCGCGCCGGCCCGCCCCGCCGCCGACCAGGATGTCTCTGGCTGTGCCTGGAAGGCCGAGGCGCCCCAGGAGATGCCTCCACGCGTGCTGGCGGCCCCCCGGAGCCCGGGTGAGGCGTGGACGATGATCAACATCCCCGAAACGCGGGCGTACCGGGTCTGGCTCGGCTACCAGGCCGATCCCGGCCAGCCCATGCCGGTCACCCTGACCTTGAGCGGCAGCAACCGGACAGTGCATGTCTTTGGACGAGTCCTCCTCTCGCACGAGCTTGCGGGCGAGGAGATCGAGCGGACGCAGCCGATCCGTTTTGAGGACGAATTGGCCCGGATGAAGCGTCATTCGCTGCCGGTGATGGTCTGGGAGTATGTCGACCTCGATCTGACGGCGGGAGCCACGCGGTTTGCCCTGTCGAGCGAGGAGACGCGCGCGCGTGTCGACGGCATCGTGGTCAGCGGGAGCCGGACGGGCTTCTCGCCCGCCAAGTCGGCGATCGAGAACGCCGGCAACCTCTACCGGGCCTGGTGCCGCGTCCGGGTGAAGACGGCCGCTCCCGGCGTCGCGAGCTACACCGTGCCGTCGGTCAGTCTGGGGTATCACTGGCGCCGCATCCCCCGCGGCCAGAGCGAGCCGACCTGGTACAGCAGCCTCGGAACCGCCGACAAGCAGAAGTTTGTCGGCGAGGACGGCAAACCGGCCATCGCGGTGGGGGCTTGGACCCGGTGGGTCGAGGTGACGGAGGATGTCATGGACGGGCGCTGGGCGCGCGGCGGCGGCCCCTGGGCGACGGTCTCCGTGCCGTTTGCAGGTGTGGAGCAGGGGACGGGCGAGGCGCAGTTCGCCTGGTATCCGCACGAGGGAGGGGTCCTCAAAACGATCACGCCCGGCATCTCGGAGGGGCGTGCGGTCTTCATGATGCCGCTGGAGCGCCTCGGCGAGCCGCCGGTGACGAACGGCGCGGCGGGGGCCTGGGGCATGCGCAAACCCGAGGTGTTGGCCCGCTTCGAATCGGCCGAGGACGTCCATGCGCGGCACTTCGCCTGGGGCCGCGAGGCGGTGGCCGGACTCGGCGGGGCGACGAACAACCCCCGTCCGCGCCTGATTCGCATCACGACCTCGTTCTCGCCGGCGCCAGCGGCGCGCGGCATCGCGGCGCGCATGCTCGAATCGCTGGGCATCAACGACGTCGCGGGATTTCCCGCGGACGTGCGCGCCGAGCGCGGGCTGCCCGATCCGGTGGTGTTTTCCGGTGCCGCCGACTCCGAGTATCTCTTCGATACGCATGAACCCCTCGATCCCGTCGCCGAACAGAACGTCGAGGCGACCCTCCGCAAGCGGGCGCAGACGATTCTCAAAGGGCGGGAGTCCGATCCCCCCCTGGTGCGCATCGTCATGGGCGACGAAATCGGCAGCGAGGGGGGCGGGGCGACGATCAACGGCTTTGCGAGCAGCCGGCGCGCGTTTCACGATTATCTGCGCGCCTGCGTTGCGCAGCTCGGCACCAACGCGGCCTATTTCGGGGTGGCGGACGTCGAGGAGCTGCCCTTTCTCGATGAACCGGGCGACCGCCCCGGCGTGCATGCGGGGCGCCTCTACTACGCATCGGAACGCTTCAAGTTCATCCACACGGCCCTCTACTACGCCCAGATCACCCGGGCCGCTGAACGGATCTTTCCGCGGGTGCAGACCTACTGCAACTTCTCGCCGCATCCGCCGATGTTCGGCCAGCACATGAACGGGTCGGACTGGTTCGCCCTGACCCGGCACGGCGGGGCCAACATGGCCTGGGGCGAATGCTGGGCCAGCGGCGGCGACGGCAAGGGGAGCTGGGGCTTCAACGGGTTCGAGGTGGTCGGCTACTACGCGGCCTGGGTGGAGTGCGCGGCGCGGGTGCGCGGAGGTCTGCCCGCCGGCTTCTACGTGGTCGGCACGACCGGCGGTTCGGACCGCAAGATCTTCTCCCTGCTGGGGCGCGGTATCCATTGGATCACGGCCTATAGCTGGGGGCCGATGTACTCGGGCGCCGATGGATCGAATTTCTGGAGCGAGAATCCGAAGGTCTACGGACAGATCGCCCGGGCCACGCACGCGATCGGGCCGGCCGACGCCATCATCGCCAGGGGACGCCGCGAACCGCGGCGCGCGGGCGTCCTCTATAACCGCGCCCACGAAATCTGGAACGGGGCGGAGGGGGGCTTCCAGACCGACCGGCTGTTGCAGTTCACGGCCCTGTCCCATGCGCACGTGCCCGCCGAAATCCTGCTGGAGGAGGACTGCACCGATAAGGGGCTCGCCGGCTACCTGGTGCTCTACATCCAGGGCTATAATTTCGAAGGCCGGACCCTCGATGCGCTGCGCCGCTGGGTCGAGGCCGGCGGCGTGCTGGTGGCGGCCGCCGGCACGGCCCTGCGCGACGAGAGCAACACGGCCACCGGCGCCGACGAGGCGCTTTTCGGCGCGCGTCAGCGGCCCGCGGGGATGAGCCGCGGCGGCTGGCACCCGCAGGTGCTGCCCGATCACGAGCCGATCGACAAGTTGACCCTGCAGGCCACCGACCTCACGCCGGCTTTGACGGCCGACGTCATCGGCGTCAAGGTCGTGCTCGAGCCGACGACCGGCACGCCGGTCGGCACGTTTGCCGATGGACGCTGCGCCGCCGTGATGCGCACGCTGGGCAAGGGACGCACGCTGCTGTTCGGGTTCCAGCCCGGCATGCTGTACAAGGGCTCGGCGCCGGGCGGCAGCCGCTACATGCTGGAACGTCTGCCCCTCCTCGCGCAGCCGGCGCAGCTCGCGCTCGGCCGGATGCGGGTCGAGTATTCCGAGCCGCAGACGGAAGTCTGGCTCTTCGAACACGAGGGAGAGGCGGCCGTGACACTGAACAACTTCGCCCACTTCCTGGAGCCGGCCGAGCGCGCGGCCGTGCTGACGGTGCAGACCGATCTGCCGGTCAAGGAGGTGTTCTCGACGCTGAAGGGGCCGTTGCGCTGGACGCGCGAAGGCGACCGCATCCGCGTCGATCTGACCACACCCGAGACGGTGGACGTCGTCGTGATGCGGTAGGGTCGCGCTGGGCGCTCACGACCCGTCGGCGCCTGAGGGTGATGAAAGCCAGGAGGGGCAATACCCCGCGTCGCGTTGCGCACGAGACGGTTCAGTGGTCCCGCTGGTTGCGAAGCTTAGCGCATGGCGCGGTGCGGCGTGCTCGCCACGGGGTTCGTTGGCGTCACGTGGCGCGCGAAGGCTTCATCGAGCATGCGGCAGAGCAGCATCGCATTGATGCCGCTGATGGGGCCCATTCGCGGCACCGGTCCCGGAACCGGAACCTCCGCGTCGCCCATTTCCCAGACTTGGTCGATCTGGGCCAGTGCGTGCGCGGCATTTCGCAGGACGGTGGTGTCGGCAGTATAGCGCTCGGCCTCGTGTGCCGGCACATAGCAGGTGATCAAGTCAAGCTGACGTGCGTTCAAGGGCGATTCGTAATCCAGGTAGCGCGAATTCATGCCGATGTAGCCGATCCAGACGACGAGGTCACCCGGGGTCGTGGCGCGCAGCCTCCGCTTGAACCAGGTGCGGGAACGCAAGGGCTTCCAGGGGGACCGCATGTTCAGCCCCATTTCATGCTCGATCAGATGGCCGACTCCCGATAGCCAAACGGTGCGGCGCGACTGGTGCCGCGCCGCGCAGATCGATGCCGCCTTGTCGATCTGTTGTTGGCGAGCCGCCGACTGCACATCGGCGATGAGTCGGTCGATCCGGTCTAGATAAAGCGTTGCCGGCGAGCCGGGCGCGACGGCGTTCGTCACGGGAAAGGTGGTGTGCCGCCCTTCAGCCGTCTGCACCAGACGATTGGGCGCGACGGCCTCATCCAGCGCGACACTGCGGAGAATCGCCGGAATCCGCCCCTGCCGGGTCATGGCACCGGCATA
>JAAYZJ010000210.1 GCA_012514915.1 Lentisphaerota bacterium
CCTCGGCCGAGGGACGGCCGATCGACATCGAGATGGTCCGCGAGGTCGCCCATGCCGTCCGCATCCCCTTCGCCGTCGGCGGCGGCATCGCCACGCTGGACGACATCGGCCGCGTCCTGATGGCCGGCGCCGAGAAGGTCTCGGTCAACTCCCTGGCGGTCGCGCGCCCCGCGATCATCGCCGAGGGGGCGCGCGCCTTCGGCTCGCAGTGCATCGTGCTGGGGATGGATCCCGTGGCCAACCCCGACCGGACCCGCTTTCCCTCGGGCTACGAGATCACGACGCGGGGATTCCGCCATCACACGGGACTCGACGCCGTCGCCTGGGCGCGGCGCGCCGTCGAGCTCGGCGCGGGCGAGATCGTCGTCAATTCGGTCGACGCCGACGGCACCCGCTCGGGGTTCAACCTCGACCTGACGCGGCGCATCGCCGACGCCGTCGAGGTCCCGGTGGTCGCCTCCGGCGGCGCGGGCAATGCCGAGCACCTGCGCCAGGTCTATGTCGAGGCGCATGCCGATGCCGCCATCATCGCCGGCATGCTCCACACGGGCGACACCACCCTCCCAGCGCTCAAGCAGGCTCTGGCCGAGGCCGGCGTGCCCGTTCGCGGCTTGGCCCCATCCACCGGGCCGGCGGCCAGCCCCCCCACCCCATCAGGAGCCCGCGCGCCATGACCACCGCCACGCCACGCCGCTTCCCGCTCCAAGCCCTGCCCCTCGCCGCCGCGCTCCTCCTCCCCCTGGTGCCCGGCGCGCGCGCCGACGCCGCGCCGGCCACGCTCAACCTGTCCGCGGCCTCCGAAGAAGTCCGCCCGGGGCAGTCGCTGACCCTCGCCATCGACCTCACCGTGCCCGATGGCTGGCATACCTACTGGGTCAATCCGGGCGAATCGGGCATGGCGCCCGATTTCCGCTGGACGCTGCCCCCGGGCATCACGCTTTCGGCGATCCACTATCCCGCGCCGCAGCGGTTCGACGATGGCATCAGCGTCACGCTTGGCTATGAGAAGCGGGTACGGCTGCTGGCCGAGTTCCAGGCGGACCCGACGCTGGCCGGGGACACCTTCACCTTGTCCCTGAAGGCGACCTGGATGATCTGCCGCGAACTGTGCCTGCCGGTCGAGTCGACGGCGCAGGTAACCCTGCCCCGGGGGGGGCCGGCTGAACCGCCCGCCATCCACCCCGATGTGGCCGAGGCGCGGCGCCGTCTGCCGCGCCCGGCCGAGGGCTGGTCGATCGCCGTCAGCCGGTCATCCGATTCCCTGCGGGTGCGGCTCACGCCCGGCCCCGGCGTGTCGATCCCGGCGGAGGCCTGGCCGCGGGCGTGGCTGTTTCCGCTCCGGCGCGGCGCCGCCGCCTTGAACACGCCGCCCGCCTGGTCGGGCGACACCCATCCGACCTGGACGGCGACGCTGGCGGCGGGCCTCGGCGCGCCCGCGGCGGGCGAGCCGTTCGAGGCGCTGCTCGTGTTCCCCGACCTTCCGCTACCGGCTTGGAAAATCCAGGCCGTCTTGCCCGACTCTCCCTGACAAGGGTCTCCGCCGCCCGGGGCCAGGCGGCGGGCACCCCAACTCCAGACTGGCCCGCAGGAGATGAGACCATGATGAAGACGACACTCGCCCGAACCATGACAGTCTGCGCCCTATCGGCCTGCATCGGGATCGCCCGGGCGGCGGCCCCCGAGACCGCGGCTATCGCCAAGCCGGGCAGCCCGGCCCCGGCCTTCACGCTGCCCGACCTCGCCGGCACCGCCCACGCGCTCGAAACCTTCAAGGGGTCGTATGTCGTGCTGGAATGGGTCAACCACGACTGCCCCTTCGTCCGCAAGCACTACGAGACGGGGCGGATGGGCGCCTTGCAGCGCCAGCTCGCCGGCGAAGGCGTCGTCTGGCTGTCGATCGGCTCGTCGGCGCCCGGCAAGCAGGGGCATTTCACCCCCGAGGTCTGGAAGGAGCGGATGGCGAA
>JAAYZJ010000211.1 GCA_012514915.1 Lentisphaerota bacterium
AGAACCTGGGCCTTGGTCGTCCGCTGCATGTCGGTGACCTCCTCCGGGCGCTCGTCGATCAGCAGGACGATCAGGTGGGCGTCGGGATGGTTGGCCGAGATCGAATTGGCGATTTTCTGGAGCAGCACAGTCTTGCCCGTGCGCGGCGGCGCCACGATCAGGCCCCGCTGCCCCATGCCGATCGGCGTGAAGATGTTCATCACGCGCATGGCGACCTCCTCGGGATTGACCTCGAGGTTCAGGCGGCGGTCCGGGAACAGCGGCGTCAGATTCTCGAACGGTACACAGCGCCGCGCCTCGGCGGCGGGCTTGCCGTTGATCGTGTCGACGCACGAGAGGGCGAAGAATTTCTCCTTGCCCCGCTCGTTGCGCTCGCCGCGCTCGCGCGGGTCGCGGATGACCCCCTCGACGAAATCGCCCGTGCGCATCCCGAAACGGCGCACCTGCGACGGCGCCACGTAGACATCCTCGGGACACGGCAGGTAGCTGGCGCGCGGCGAGCGGAGGAAGCCGAAGCCGTCGGAGATAATCTCGAGCACGCCGTTGGTGTGGACCGTGCCGCCGCGGCGCATGTAGTTGCGCATGAACTCGACGATCAGCTCGTGCTTGCGCAGCGAGGCGATCTCCTCGGGGTTGAGCAGCCCCTCGAGCATGGTGTGGATTTCCGGCAGTTCCTTCTTCTGCAGATCGGCTAGATGGAGGGGCGGGAGCTGGACCCGCGGCTGCTGGTCGTCTTCCGCCGGCGGCTCGGGACGGTCGGGAGCACCTTCCGCGCCAGGCATGTTCCGGGGTCGATCCTGTCCCGGCTGCCGCCGCTCGGGCCGCCGCTCGTGGTGGCGCCGCCCGCGGTTCCGGGCGAAGCGGTTCCAGCGCTCGCTCTTCGAGGAGGCCTGTCCCTCGTCGCCAGGGCCGCCGCCACGTGGCGCGGCGGCCCCGTCGGGACGGCCGCGGTCACCCGTCGGGGCCGGCTGCCCCGCCCCGGAGGGCGCGGCGGGTTCCATTTTGTTCTCGTCAGTCATGACTTCCTCTCCAACAGCGCGCGGAACCGCGTCTCCGCCGTCCGCCGCAATTCATCCAAACTTCCATTGTTCCAGATCACCACATCGGCACGCCTGGCCTTTTCGGCGCAGGGTAGCTGGGCCTGGACACGCCGCCGTGCCTCGTCATCCGAAAACCCGCGTCCGCGCAGACGCCGGATCTGCTCGGCCTCGTCGGCGACCACCGCGATCACGGCGTCCCACGGCGGCCCCTCCCATCCCGCCTCGAACAGCAGGGGGATCAAGACCGCCTGAAAGCGGACTCCCGCCGGAACCGGTGCCGCCAGCCAGGCGTCGACATGGCGCCTGATGAGCGGATGCAGAATCGCATTGAGCCGGAACCGCTCGTCCGCCGCGGCAAAGACCCTTGCCCCCAGCCTGCCCCGGTCGACCGATCCGTCCGGCGCCAGGCACCCGCGGCCGAAGGCGCCCGCGATCGCGTCGACCGCCGCGCCACCCGCCCGCAGCAGATCATGCCCGACCGCATCGGTGTCCAGCACGAGACCGCCCCACAAGGGCAGCCAGGCGGCCACCGTGCTCTTGCCGCAGGCGATACCGCCCGTGATGGCGTAGCGTTGGATCGGCACTGTCATTGGGAACGCATTGGATCCGGGTCGACGTCAGGCACGACGCGACCCATCGCGGCACAGCGGAAACCGAGACCGCCTGTCCCCGGAATCCCCGCGCCTGCTCCCCTCGGCGGGAGACGCGCGTGGCGCAAAACCAGGACGAGGATGCACGCGAAGGCGACGATCCGGGCAGGCCAACGCCACGTTTACATCCGTTGCCGAGGCCGGGGTGCCCTCCACCCGGTCGAGATGAACCGGGAGGAGCGGCGCGTGGTCATGGCTGCGTCGCCACCGGCTGGTTGACGGCCGCGTCGGGTGTCTTGTCCCCGTCCGCCTGCGTTTTCAGCGAGCGTCCGGCGGGATCGACCAGTCTGGCCGTCACGAAAATCAGGAGATTGCGCTTCTCGCTCTGCTCGTAGCGGCTGCGGAACAGG
This sequence comes from Lentisphaerota bacterium, assembly GCA_012514915.1. GTDB lineage: Bacteria > Verrucomicrobiota > Kiritimatiellia > RFP12 > JAAYLN01 > JAAYLN01. The sequence goes on from JAAYZJ010000211.1 coordinate 2,041, forward strand.
CGGCCGATCACCGGAATGTCGCCCAGCAGCGGGATCTTGTCGTCGATCTCGGTCCGCTCCTCGGTGATCATGCCCCCCATGACGACGGTCGCGCCATTGTAGATCGAGATGCTGGTCGAGATGCTGCGGACCTTGAAGAACGGCTGGCGCATGCTGACGTGTACGGGTTCCGTCGAACGCGACGAATAGTAGTCGAACCCGTAGTCCTCCCAGGTCGGCTCGGAAATGATCTGGGGATTGAGAACCAGATCGATCATCTGGCCGTCGGCCGAAACTTCGGGGATGACCTGCAGAATCACGCCCACCTCGCGCATCTCGAACCCGCCCGGCTCGACCATCGGGATGTTCTCCTGCACGTTGTCGCTGTCGCTGCTCTGCTGCTGGTTCTCGGTGATGTCGTATTCCGTCGGATAGATGTATTCGGTGACCACCTTGATGATCGCCTCCTGGGAGTTCTTGGTCACCACTTTCGGGGCCGAGAGGAGGTCGGTGTTGGCGCGCTGGCTCAGCATGTGCAGCACGAAGGAGAGTTCCGGATTGGTCAGCACGCTGGCGGCCGAAATCAGATTGTCGGCCACCGTGGACATGCTGGGATTCACGGGGGTCTCGGCGGTCAGGTAGCGCAGCCCGGTGCTGCCACTGCCGGCGTTGACTTTGATCCGCTGCTGGGGATTCTTCTGGTTGTGGGCGATCTCCCAGTCGTCCGTCAGCATCCATTCGAAGCCGATCGATTCGAGATCCGTCTGCGAGACCTCGACGAAGCGCGCCTCGATCTCGATCTGCCGCGGGGTGACGTTCAAGTCCTCGAGGGCCTTCTCGACATCGGCCAGGTTCTCGGGCGTATTGTACACGCGCATCTTGTTGATGCTGGGAATGTACGAGATCGACGAACCGTCGGGCCATTGCACGCCCATGTCGGCGAACAACTGCTTCCAGTCGATCTGGCCGCTGTCCATCGTGTCATCCACGGGCGCCAGGAAACCACCGCCCGCCGCCCCCGCATTGCGCTGGCCCGATCCGAGTTCGCGCATCACGCCGGAGGCCCGGTCGCCGATCGACGGCAGCACGGTGTACGAACGGGTCGTCATGTCGCGGTCGGCCATGTTGACCGGCATGATCATCACCACATTGGAGCGGACGCGGAACTTGAGGCCGGCGACGTCCGTGATGATGCGCAGCGCCTCGTAGAGGTTGATGAACCGCGCGGAGAAGGTGATGGGCGGGATGCTTCCCGCGCCGCCGCCGCCGCCGGCGGCGGCGAAGGGATCATCCACGACCGGCGCGGGCGCGTCCTGGCTGGGAAGCTTGAGCACGAAGCTGACGCCCCGCTGCTCGGGCGGGATCTCCTGACTGTCGAATTCACGGCTGGCCTGCTCGAAGAATCCGACCACGTCGTTGATGTTCGCGGCCCGGAAGTTGATCTCGGGAACCGTGATGCTCTTCATCTTGCCGACCGTCAGCTCCTCCATCGTCTTGCCGCTGGCATCGACGATGGCGTCGCCGGTGCGGGGCTGCCCGCCCTCGCCGCGGGTCAACGCGGGGGCGATATCGATGGCGTATCGGCGCGGTGTCCAGGCGTCGCGCACATCGCCGATCATGCGGGTGCGCGTCGTGGAGAACTCGCCGGAGGAGACATCATAGGTGCGGTCGGCGACGCGCTTGAGCATCTGCAAAGCATCCTGGTCGTACGGGTTGTCCTTGAGGATCAACTCGATCTCGTTGCGCGCCAGATCGTACTCGCCGGTGATGTAGAATTCGCGCGCGCGGGTCAGTTGCCGCTGCACGGCCTCGCGGTTCTTCTGGTAGGCGTTCTCGTTCCACCGCTTGGCGGTCTTGGGGGCTTCGGGCTCGGGGGGATTGTCGATCTCGTTCTGCAGATCGGCCACGATCTTGGGCGCCTTGGGGTGTCCCTTGTCGCGCGCCTGCCGCGCCAGTTGAATCGCGCGCTCGCGGTCGCCTTTTTTCCAGAGCACGGTCGCCTGGCGGTAAATGGCCTCGGCCGTGCCGCGGTCGGCCTCGTCGATCGCGGCTTCGTTGCCGGGCCGCTTCGTGATGAATTTGCCGGCCTCCTCGTACAACCGCTGCGCTTCGGGATAGTTGCCGTCGCGCAGTGCCTTCCGGGCACTCTCCAAGCTTGCGCGTCCATGCGCCTCGAGGGCGCGGCGCCGCATTTGCTCAAGCGCCTCGATCTCCGACACCAGTTGCGCATTGGCCGCGGCAGGTGATTCCGCCACGGCACCCGGGGCGATATCAGACGGAACCGCCGCATCCGCCGTGACGGGGGCAACGTCGACGGTCTCCGGCACCACGGGAGCAGGCGCTTCCACAACGACCTCATCCGCCGCCACGCCGACAACCGGAAGTTCAGCGGCAGGGGCCGGTTCAACGACCGGCGCAAAAATGGCCCCGAGCGGATCCTCTCCGGCAACGGCGGCTTCGACAACCTCGGCGGCGGGCGCCTCAACGGCGGCTTCGACAACCTCGGCGGCGGGCGCCTCGACAGCCTCGACAGCCTCGGCGGCGGGCGCCTCAACGGCGGCCTCGACAGCCTCAGCGGCGGGCGCCTCGACGGCGGCCTCGACAGCCTCGGCGGCGGGCGCCTCAACGGCGGCCTCGACAGCCTCGGCGGCGGGCGCGGCGGGCGCGGGAGCGGCCCCCAGCCCAAGGAGGTCATCCAGTTCGCCGGCAAGCCCGTCCTGCGCCCGGATGGGCGCGCAGAGGGCAAACACGGCGATAATTGCGGAGTATTTGGACATCCGCTGTACAACATTCATCATTGGATTCTTCTCCTCTGAACGCTAAATTGACCCGTGACAAGGGTTAACCGAGGGGCTTGAGACGGGAAGGTCACAGTTGGGGAATCGTGACATCCACTTCGTCCGCATCGCTCCGTAATACAACAGCCGTGGCCTGATTGTCAACGGAGATTACGCGATACTTCTTGTCGCCGACTTTGAATTCGCCGTCTCCGGCGACCTCGAACCGGCTTCCATCGAGCGTCTGGACCAACGTGATGCGATAGTCGGCTTCGACGGCGTTCTCATCGAGTTTCAGCTTGATCACCTTGTCGCCGCGTCCGATCTCGACCCGTTTATCGATGAAGGTCATGGGTGTTCCCGTGACCGGGCTAACCCGCTTCTCGGACGTTTCGATATACCGCAAGAGCTTGAACTCGGTCTTTCCAATGGGTTCCCCCTCGAGAACAAAATAGGATGTCGCCTGCTGCCGGCCGCCTTCCCACATGTTGATCTGGCAGCGATGTTGTCCGTTGGGCAGCCTCGTCGCCCCCATGAACTTGATGGGCAGGCGCGTGGCCACGATTTTTTCAACCCGGATCAGCCCGAGCAGGTCGGGATGGTTTTTCGGGTCGGTCGGATCGGTATCGGCCTTGAATTCCGCCAGGTTGTCGAATCCGTCGCCATCGCTGTCCAGGCGGTCATCGGCCGGATCCAGCGGGTTAAGCCCGTATTTCCGCTCCCAGGCGTCGGGGATCCCCCCGCCATCTCCGTCGTAGCCGGCAACCTCGGTCGGTTCGGCGGGTTGCGCGGTCTGGCAGACCGGACATTCCGTCGCCGTCCGCGCCAGCAGCGCCAGGCAGTCGCGGTTGGCGCACCAGATCCGCGTCTCGGGGATGAAGAAACCCGCCTGGCGGGTGGAGTCGATGGGAATGCGGTAGGGGCGGTTCAGGTACGCCAAGGCGTTGGAATAGGCGACCAGGGATATGGACTCCACTTCGGGGTTATCGGGCTTCAGGCTTTCGATGCGGTTCGAATACGCCTGCACCTCGGAAACCTCGCGGCTCTTGCCGAGCAGGAGCATCGACAGGGCGCCGACCATGCCGGCCAAGGCCACCAGGGCGATCAGCTTGTCGTAGTAGCGCGCCAGCCACGCAACAAAACCATGAGTCGCGGTCAAGGATCAGACTCCCTCTTTGGCGAAATTGAAGATTTCGATTTCAATCCGGGCTTGAACGGGCGGATCGATCTCCACCCCCGATACCAGCCGCTGGCTGGGGGGCCGTGTGGAGATTTTCTCCTCGGCGGCGGCGGGGGCGCCAGGCGTGCCCGCGGTGGCGGCCACCAGTCCCGGCGCCGCAGCCGCGGCCGCGACGGGGCTGGCGGCCTGCGGGGCTCGCAGATCGTCGCCCGCCTTGCGGATGTCGACATCGGTCACGACGACAAACATCGGCATGGCGGCCAGCCGGTTGAGCAGGTCCCCGATGGCGGCCTGCCGGCCGGCCACTTCAAGCGTGAAGTGCTGCGCGCGGTAGAACGCCGATTTGGCCGCCGTGTCCGGCCGCGCGCCGGCGCCTGAATCGCGGCGCGCGCGCAGGCGGCCGCCGGCGCGCGGCGCGTCCGCCTCGGCGGGGGCTGCGCCGGCGTCGAACTCGTCCCGTACGATGCGCCTCAGGGCGCCGATCTGAGCGCCGTAGACCTCGTCGACCAGTCGTTCGATCATGCCTAGCTGCTGGGCCAGGCGCGGGACATCCTGCTCCCGCGGCATGGGAGCTCCGGCCGTCAGGTAGCGTTCAAAGCCAAAGGCGAAGCCATCCGGCACGGCCCGCACGCCCTCGACGATCGGCGCCTTGGCCTGCAGGCGGTCGCGGATCGCGGCCTGGAGTTCCTGGATGAAGCGCGAGGGACTCAGCGCCACCGGCGGCACGTCGCGCGCCGACAGGGCGTTGGTCATGACGGCACGCATCTGCTCCAGGCGCTCAACGTGCTCCCGCATCCGCCCAGCGTTCTCGACGGAGGGGAAGGGCTTCGCCGCATAGAGCGTCCGCAGGGTGTCCAGGGCGGCATCGCGCCGGTCGCGCGCCTCGCGGGCGGCCGCCTGGCTCTTGAGCAGATGGACACTGCCCAGCACCAGCAAGGCGATGAAGACGGCCAGCGCGCCGGCCATGATGAATTTCGTGCGGTTCATAAATCCTATTCCACCGGCTTGAACTGGGCCGCAAGCTCCAGGTTCGCCTCCAGCGTGAATACCCTCACGCGGTCGGGGAAGCGTTCATCATCGTGCTCCCGCCTGATGAACACGTCGTCCGTGAAGATGGACTGGGCCTTGAGCCGGTCGCGGAACATCTCGACGGCGGTCGCTTGATTGCCCCCGGCGGCCTCGTGCGCCTTGAGCCGGTCGCTGAAGCCGCGCCCGGAGATGCGCAGCCCCGTCACCAGGCCGGCCGCGTCGCGCATCGGCTCGACGGCCGTCAGCCACATCCCCTCGAGCACGCTGTCGCGCACGGCGACCAGCCGTTTGGCCAGCAGCGTGCGCTGCTCGACGAGCGCCCGGTAGACATCCAGCTCCCGCAGCAGGCCGTCGCGCGCCTGCGCCTCGCGCTGCAGCGCCTCGCGCCCCGTCTGGAGCTGCCGCAGACGATCCTCGACGCCATCCTGCTGCCGCTGGTGGCGGCGGGCCTGGAGACCGGCGTGGAACGACCCGGCGAACAGCGCCAGCAGCAGGGCTGCGGCCGCGGCGCCGAAGAACGGAATCCGCCGGCGAAACGTCTTGCGCTGCACCAGATTGGGCGGCATCAGGTTGATCTCGACCGGACACGGGATCGACCGGCGCAGCGCCAGTCCAACCACCTCGCCCAAGCCGAAGAACTCCTCGCCGACCTTTTCGGCGTTGGCGCGGCCGCCCACCGTCACGTTCACAAAGGGGTTGAGATAGTCGACGTCGACCTTGAGTTTCTCCCGGAAAAATGTGTCCATGTGCGGAATGATGGACGAGCCGCCCGTCAGCAGGACGCGCGACGGCACGCTGCCCCCCTGCTGGCTCCGGTAGAAGTTGATGGAGCGGTTGACCTCGGCGTGCAACCGCGTGACCACATTGCGGATCACCTTGGATATCCGGTCGGCCGTCTCGTCCTCGGCCCCGGCATAGACCCCGCCGAGCGCCACGAACCCGTGCTCCCGTTTCATCTGCTCGGCAACCCGGAAGTCGGTCTGGAAGCTCTTGGCGATCTCCTGCGTGATCGTGTTGCCGGCCACGGGGATGC
>JAAYZJ010000212.1 GCA_012514915.1 Lentisphaerota bacterium
CGGCATCCTGATGGTCTTCGCCGCCTGGTTCGACCGTGTCGGCCCCCGCTCCTCCAGCCTGACGCGCGGCTTTCTGATTCCCGGCGCCATCCTCGGCATCCTGACGGCCCCGATTCTGCTGGCCCCCGATTTCGGCGCCACGGCGGTCATCCTGGCCATCGCCGGCACGATCTTCCTCGCCGCGGGGACGCGGATCAGCCACCTGGGGATCGGGCTGGTGGCGGCCGTCTCGGGACTGGCCGTGCTGATCCTCGGCGATGCCCACCGTCTGAACCGAGTCAAGGATTTCTGGCAGGGAATCGCCGGCGAGGGCGGCGCCCAGGCGCACCAGACGGTTCAGTCGATCAACGCCTTTGTCATCGGGGGGCCGTTCGGCGTGGGGCTCAGCAACAGCATCCAGAAATACCGCTATCTCCCCGAAGCGCATACCGACTTCATCTACGCGATCGCCGGCGAGGAGCTCGGGCTCCCGGCCTCGATCGGCATCATCCTGCTGTTCGCCGGCATCCTCTTCGGCGGAACCTGGATCGCCTTCCATGCGCGTGACCGCTTCGGCCGCTTCATGGGACTTGGCTTGACGATCCTGCTGTGCTTCGAGGCGGGGTTCAACATCGGCATGGTCATGGGCTGCCTGCCGACCAAGGGACTGGCGCTGCCGTTCCTGAGCTACGGCGGTTCCAGCCTGCTGGCCTCGATGATCGCGGTCGGACTGCTGCTGAACATCGCCCGCCACAACGGCCTGGCCGACGACCAGCCGCCCTCCGCCATGCGCAATGCGCTGCGGCGGATCTAGGTGCATCACCCCGAAACGACTTGGTGCCAGAGCATCTGGTCGCCATCGAACATGAATGCACCCCGGAAGGGCCGTCCCGCCAGCAGCAGTGGCAGCCACAGATGGTCATCGGCCCACATCCGCTCATAGGGAATATCCACCTCTGGCTGCCAGAATGGTTGGGCCTCAGGCGTCTCGATTGGCGTCCCCGTGGATGATATCGCCACAAAGACTGTGCAGGCCAGATTGTAGCCGTTACTGAAGGCGAACAAGACCTCGCCGGCAACCGTGGGATCGATCGGCGTCATGCCGACCTCCTCCTGCGTCTCGCGCACCGCGGCCGCGGCCGCCGTCTCACCCGGTTCGATGCGGCCGCCCGGCGCGTTCACCTTGCCGGCCCCCAGCCCGCGCTTCTTGACGATCAGCAGCAACCGCCCTTCCTGTCGCACGAAGCACAGTACGGCACGCTCGGTGGGTTGCCAGACACGCCAGTCGACGGTCCAGGTGTCACCGGTCGCCGTGGGCAGGGTGATGACCAGAGGGGAAAGGGTGGTGGCGCCGGACGAGAACTTCATGTTGCGACACGACCCGGTTTGGCAGCAAACCTGAGCACGCCGTTCCTGGTGTAGGTGAGCGTGCCGGCGTGGTAGAGCGTCGGTTGTGATGGCAGCACGGGTGTGGCGGTTGTCGACATACGCAAATCTCCTAACGGATACGAACCTGCTGCTTGATCGCGACGGATGCACGCCCGTCGGCCCCTAAGGGAAGCAGCGAGTTCAGGGGGTGTGAGTATGCCGGAATCGGATAGGCCGGTCAAGATTGTCTCCCTGCAACGGCTGTTCCGAGTACGGCCAGCGCGTCTTTTACGCTTTCTCGGAACCACCCCGTTCCGATATACTCTCCCGGATTCTGGCCCGATCATCGGGCACGGAACGATAGACACGGGAGTTTCCTCCATGCCAATCCAATGGGCCCACGAGTCGGCCGACCTGCGGGATGATCCGGTCAGCGGTGCGCGTATCCGGCAGTTGACGAGCGCAGCCGCGATCAGCAACAACATCTACGGCGAGCAGCCCTACACCTCGCCCGATGGCAAGCGGATCATCATCGCCCGCTGCCAGGACTTCTGCTGGGACACGGAGGGTTCGCTGCTGGTGCACGAGCTCGACACCCTGCGGACCACGATGGTCGTGCGGCGCGCCCTGGGCGTCCGGACCGTCTGCACCTCGGCCTGGAGCGGCCTGATGCACTACTGGACGCAGGACCGGAAGCTGATGCGGCTCTCGCTGATGACGCTGGAGCAGCAGGAGGTCTATGCCGAGGACGATCCGGCGGCTCCGCTGCCGTCGGGCGGCGGCGGCAGTTCCATCTCGCCCGACCAGCGCTATCTCGTCTTCATGGCGCCCCGCCTGGACGGCCCGGGTGCGCCCGTGTTCCAGATCATCCGGCTCGATTTGCAGCGGCAGCGTCGCGAGGTGATTTTCGAGCATCCCGAAATCTGCAACCCGCACCTGCAGTTCGACCCCGTCCACGGGCGCGACATCCTCGTACAGCACAACGCGGGGATCCGCCTCAAGCCGGACGGATCACGCAACGTCTACCAGACCCTCGGCTGCAAGCTCTTCGTCATCGATGCCGACGGCGGCAACCTGCGCGAGGTGCCGGCGGGGCCGCCGGCCACGCTGGGAATCACCGGCCACGAGTGCTTCATCGGGGGCACCGGCCGCATCCTCTTCTCGGCGGGCTGGGTGCGGTCCAGCGAGTACGACTGGCGACACGACCCGCGCCATCCGCAGGGCAACCTCTTCACCGCCCGCCCGGGCGATCCGGCGCCGGTTGTCTTCGAGGCGCCCCGGCACACGTTCAACCACATCAGCGCCTCGCGCTGCGGCCGCTACTTTGTCGCCGATTCGCACACCGGTGCGGGGTTGTTCGAGAACGGCGTCTCCAAACCCGTCGCCCTGGTGGTGGGCAACCTGGCGAGCGGCAAGTTCCGCACACTCGTCCAGGACACGGGGGGGGTGGGAGGCGGCAACCAGTGCACGCACACCCATCCATACCTGACGGCCGACAACCGCCACGTCATCTACAACGCCAATCCGCACGGGGGCGTGCCTCAGGTCTACGCGGCCCGCCTGGCGCCCGGTTTCCTGGAGAGTCTGGACTGACGCGTCAGACGCGCTGGCGCATCCACCGTCCTGTGGCGAACCAGGCGACGGAGAGGACGGCATGCAGCGCCGTGGCGGTGTTCATCGCCCACCAGACGCCGTTGACCGGCGGGTCGAACCAGCGGGTGAAGAGCCGGACCAGCGGCCCGAGCGCTTCCGGCGCCGCGCTGCCGCTGAACAGGAGCGCCAGCGGAACCTGGAGTCCCCAGATCGTGACGACGGTGAAGAGCATCGTCGAGACCGTGCAGCCCGCGCCGTTCAGCGCCCGGTCGAGGACGATCGAGACGCCCGCGAGCAGATAGAACGGCGAGACCACCCGCAGGAAATCGCTGCCGGCGGCGACAACGGCGGGGGTGGCGTCGAAGACCGCGACGGCCGGTCCGGTGAACGCGAACAGCAGGCCCACCGAGGCCGCCACGACCGCCAGCACGATGCCCGTGCTGCACCAGGCCGCGCGCCGCGCCCGGTGCGGCTGTCCCGCGCCCAGGTTCTGGCCGACCAGCGTCGCGGCGGCGTTGGCCAGGACGAAGCAGGGCATCAGCAGCACCATGTGCCAGCGCATGCCGATGCCGTAGCCCGCGACGACATACGTGCCGAAGCGGGTGATGACGCGGAAAAAAACCAGTCCCATCAGGCTGCGGGACGACATCTGCGCCATGCTCGGCAAGCCGATGCGCAGCAGCCGCCGCGCGTCGCCCCGGACGGGGCGGAAATCCGCCCGTGCCGGATGCAGATGGGTGCGCCCCGACGCCATCAGCAGGAACAACCCCACGGCGGCGAGTCCCTGCGCCAGCACGGTTGCCCAGGCGGCGCCGGCCACGCCCAACGCGGGAACCGGCCCCCAGCCGAAGATGAACAGGGGATCGAGCGCCAGGTTGAAGACGTTGGCGGCCAGCATCGCGGCCATGGGCACGACCGTGTTGCCGGAGGCCTGCAAGGCGCTGTTGGCCAGGAAGAGGAGCAGACCGACCAGCATGCCGAGCATGCAGGGGCGGAGGTAGCGCACAGCCTCGGACACGACATCCGGCTCGGCGCCGAGCAGGCGGCAGATCGGCGCCAGCCACGGCAGGCAGGCGATGCCAAGCAGCAGGCCGACGCCGGCGCCGAGCGTGAGCGACTGGGCGGCAACCGCCGACGCCCGCCGCGTGTCGCCGGCCCCGTAGGCGCGGGACACGAGCGCCACCGTGCCCGTCGCCAGTCCCATCTGGATCGGGAACAGGGCCATCAGCACGGCGCCCGACAGAGCCAGCGCGGCGACGGAGACGGGCCCCAGACGCCCCACCCAGTAGAGGTCGATGAGACTCTGGGCGTTCTGCAGCAGCGCGCTGATGAACATCGGCCCCGCCAGCAGCAGCACGGCCCGGGGGATATTGCCCGACAAGAGATTCCTGGCGGGTGGTTTCATGGGCACCGTCGATCCGATGGCTGACCGCGCGGCCGCGGCTCCACGAGGATCCGGGCGCGCCGGAAGCGGCCGCGCGGCCATGTCCGCTGGTCTGGCGCAGAGGGCGCGCGCGGCGGCCCGTTCATCGTCCGGCCGTCTGCAGGACGGCTGCGCCCAGCGTGGCGCCCAGCGGGTCGGCGCCCGCCTCGCAGAAGCCCAGATGGTTGTGCCGGCGCCATCCTTCGCCGAAGGTGAAGCGTCCGTTCGTGAGCGCCCCCATCTCGCGGGACAGATCCTGCATGGTCTGCAGATAGGCGTTCATCGCCTGGCTGGCGTCGAGCCATGCCTGCTGGCTCTTGTGCGCCGCCAGGGCCGCGGTCTTCGTCTCGATGACCGCGTCGATCCCGACGACGAAGTCGGGCGCGTAGAAGTGGTTCAGCCCGTCGCGGTGTCCGTGCGGCTGGGCATGGTAGACCGTCACGGGCTTGTCCAGCGCGGGCCGCGGGGGCGTGACCGGCAGGTTGGGCATGCCGCGGCAGAAGGCGGCCATGACCGCCAGCCGGCAGGTGTTGGTGTGGTCCTCCATGTAGTCGAACGGCGACGGCACGAGGAGGATGTCGGGGGCGACATCACGGATGATCGACGTCAGGCGGGCCAGCAACGGCTTGTTGTAGAAGACCTCGAGGTCGAAGGCGATCGGTTCGTGGTAGACGGCACCCAGCTGCTCGGCGGCCTGGCGCGACTCCTGCGTCCGCACGCGGACCGTCGTCTCGGCGTCCATCACGGCCGAGCCGCAGGAGCCGTTGGCGACGGTCATGACGTGCAGGTCGCAGCCGGCCTGCCCCAGGAGCAGCAGGGTGCCGGCCATGCCGAACTCGATGTCGTCGGGATGGGCGCCGATGGCAAAGACGCACTTGCTCATCTCAGTGCATCTCCACCTGGCAGGTGCCGAAGCCCGGCCGCAGGAAACTGAACCGCACATCGGGGTGGTCGGCCAGCAGCGACATCGGCACGGCGGCGTCGGGGACGCGCTTGCCGATCATCAGCGACGTCAGGCGCATGCCGAAGGGATTGTCGTGGTGGCCCGGATGCCAGATCGAGACCGTCTCGGCGCGCCAGGTCTCGGCCGGCCCGACGGTGAGGGCCTGGTGCGGCACGTTCTGCACCGTGCCGCCGCCCGACGTGCGGGCATTCTGCATGAGGGTCATCGGGTGCAGATCGACGAGACGCGTCGCCAGCTTGCGGATCTCGGCGGGCGGCGGCGGCGCGTCCTGGTAGGCGCCCCCGCGCTTCGGCGGGTCGTTGAAGGCCCAGTGCTTGACCTCGCCCTGCCCGCCCTGCATCAGCACGCAGCGCGCCTGGTCCCACGTGGCCCGGAAGCGGGGGATGTCCTCGGTCGGGAAATGGATCTGCGACTCCGGCATCCGCAGGCGCGGATCGATCCGGTCGAAGCACAGCTCGAACGCCGTCCGGGCGAAGCCCAGCGGAAAGTCGCGCGATACGGCCTTGCCATCCACCACCCATTCATCCATGCCCCAGTAATGGCAATCGCGCAGGTCGAGCTCCAGCGCATTGACGAGCTGCGCGACGAGCGGCAACTGCTCGGTCGGCCCGATGGGGCCGCACAGGCCGGCGGGCTGGCCGGGCCGGGCCTGTCTCCAGGCCTCGATGTACTCCAGCGCCTCGGCCAGATAGAACTCCTGAACCGTGTCGTAGAACTTCACCTGGAATCCGGGACGGGACAAAGCCAGAACATCCTGCTCGGTCAGGCGGGCCGCGTCATCGAGCAGCTCCCTGTCCAATGTCGTGTAATCCCACCAGCCCGGTGCAACCTTGCTGATCGCGCGCATGATTCTCTCCTGTGAATGTGAAACGACGGGCCATGCCAGCGTCGCATGGCCAACGAAGGACACTATAGCATAGCCGCAGTGGGGGAGGAAGATCGGAAGTTTTAAAGTTCGAGAGTTCGAGAGTTCGAGAGTTCGAAAGGTCGAGAGTTTTGTGCCGCCGCCTCGACGCAGTCGGCCAGATGGTCGGCGGCGGCGGGCGCCGCGAGGGCCAGCGCCCGGGCGCGCATCGCCTGCCGCCGCGCGGGGTCGGCGGCGAAGCGTGCGAGATAGGCGGCGAGCCAGTCGACGGAGAAGGCGGGCTGCAGGCAGCAGTCGGCGCAGGCCGCCTGGACGAGATGCGCGGCGTTGGCGCGCTGGTGGTCGCGGACGGCCGTCGGCAGGGGCACCAGCAGGGCCGGAACTCCGCAGAGGCAAAGTTCGGCGCAGGTCGCGGCGCCGGCCCGCGCGATGACCAGATCGGCGGCGCGGAACGCGCTGCCCATCGCCCCCACAAGGGCGAAGACCTGCGCGTCAATGCCGGCCGCCGCGTAGGCGGCGCGGATGGCGGCCTCGTCGGCCGCGCCGGTCTGATGGATTACGCGCAGGGGGCTGGCGGCACGCGAGGCCGCCCACTGAATGAGCGCGGCGCTGCAGACGGTGTTCAGAACATGGGCGCCTTGGCTGCCGCCCGTCACAAAGACGGTGAAACCCTCCGGCTGGCGAAAGCCCTCAAGCGGCGGTTGATCCAGCAGCTCCGTCCGGACCGGCAACCCGGTCTGGACGACGCGCGTCCGCGGCAGCCAGCGCGCGCTCTCGGAGAAGCTGATGGCCGTCGCGGCGGCAAACCGCGCGAGCCAGGCGACGGCCTTGCCGGGAATGGCGTTGGCCTCGTGCAGAACGACCGGTGTCCGCCGTAGGCGGGCGGCCAGCACCGGCGGCAGGCTGGCGTAGCTGCCCATGGCCAGCAATACGTCGGTCTGCTGGGCGGCCAGCCCCCGGCGGGAGCGCGCCAGGCTGCGCGCCAGGCCGGCCAGTGCGGCGGGGCTGCGGCGCAGCGGTCGGGCGCCGGTCTTGAATACGGGGCCCTCCCATCCCTTGACGGTTTGGGCCTCGATGTCGCGCCCGGCGATCCAGAGCGTGACGGCATGGCCACGCGCCTGCAGGACGCGGGCGGTCGCAAGGCCGGGGAAGGTGTGGCCCCCCGTTCCCCCGCAGGCCACGGCGATTGTCAACGGTCGGCACGCGGCCATCTCAGCGGCCCGGTCTCGATTTTCGGTTGCGGAAATCATCGGTCAGTTCCTTCAGCGCCGGCCGGCACAGCAGCCGGACCAGGAGTCCGTAGAGGGCCGCGCCCGCCGCCATCACGCCGAGCATGGAGCCGATCTCGGCGAGTTTCAGCGGCAGGTGCGTCTCCATCCAGGCGAGCACGACCGGGTGAAGCCGGGCGACCACGGCTCCCATCAGCAGCGCGGCGAGACTGGCGCCCAAGGCGCAGGCACGGAGGTTGGCAACATGCAGGGCGCCGGTGCGCCGACGCAGGATGACGATCAGGGCGATGCAGTTGGCCAGGCTCGCGACCACCGTCGCGACGGCGATGCCCATGTGCTTCCAGCCTGGTGGCAGGACGAGGATGGAAAGGATGTTGAGCAGCAGATTGAATGCGACGCTGAAGATGCCGACGCGCACCGGTGTGCGCGCGTCCTGCAGCGCGTAGAAGGCGGCCGTCAACGCCTTGTAGAGGCTGAAGAAAAGAAGCCCCGGGGCGTAGCCCGCCAGTGCGCGCGCCGTGTAGAGGGCCGATTCCGCCTGGAAGGCGCCGTCGCCAATCCGGTACACCAGGGTGACCACGGGGTACGCGAGCAAGGTCAGGCCGATCGCCGCGGGTGCCATGATGATCCAGATGTTGCGTATCGCCCGCTCGAGTGTCGTGCTGAGCTCGCCGAAATCCCGGCTCGTCGCCTGGGCCGCCAGCGTGGGGAGCAGGACCGTGGCGAAGGCGTTGCCGATGAGGCCGAGGGGCAGGTAGACGAGCCGCTCGGCATATTCCAACGCGGATGGCGCCCATGGGGCCGCCCAGAGGGCGAGGAACCCGTCGATCATGACGTTGATCTGGACCAGCCCCGCGCCGAGAATCATCGGGGCCATCAGCAGCATGATCTGCCGGATGCGGGCATCCTGGCGCCAGTGGAAAGAAAGGCGCAGCGGGATGCCCAGCCGCCCGAGAACCGGGAACTGCACCGCGAGCTGAATGACGCCGGCGGCGATGACCGCCCAGGCGACGGCGCGGATGCGGATGAAGGGATCGGGGGGAAGCCAGGGGCAGATTCCGATCAGGGTCAGAATCCAGGCCAGGTTGAGAAAGACCGGCGCGAGGGCGGGAACCGCAAAATGCTTGAGGGCGTTCAAGATCCCCATGGCCAGCGCCGCCAGGCAGATGAGCGGCGCGTAGGGCAGCATGATGCGCAGCAGCGGCAGGATCGCGGCCCAGCGGCTGCCGGGCGGCAGAAGGGGTTCGACCGCCAGCGTCAAGAGCATGATCAGCGCGGTGATGAGGCTCAAGGTCGCCAGGAGCAGCCCGGCGACACGGGCGGCCAGTCGGTTGGCCGCTACGGGGCCTTCCCGGGCCCGCACCTCGGTGAAGACGGGGATGAAGGCCGCCGAGAGCGCCCCCTCGCCGAACAGGCGGCGGAACAGGTTGGGGATGCGGAAGGCGACATCAAAGACCGACTTCGCCAGCCCCGTGCCGAAGAAATAGGCCATCAACTGCTCGCGGACCAGTCCGGCGATGCGGCTGATCCCTGTCATGGCGCCGACCACGGCGGCGCGCCGCAGGACATTGCTCACGAGGGCATGACCTCCAGCAGCGCGGCGGTGACGCGGTCGGGATCGATCGAGGCGAGGGCCCGTACGGCCTCGGGCGAGACGCGGGGGATGGCCCGCGCGACGCGGACGCCGGTCGCGGCGACCACGCGCGCGCGACCGAGCGGGCCCGTCTTGGCGGGGTCGGTCAAGCCGAAGACCGCCACGACCGGGGCCCCCACGGCGCTCGCCAGGTGCATGCCGCCGCTGTCGTTGCAGCAGACGGCCGCGCATTGCGCGAGCAGCGCGGCCAGTTCGGGCAGCCGCGTCTGTCCGGCCAGGTTGCGGGACGCTGGCCCAAGTTCACGTGCCACGGCCTCGCAGTCGGCCGCCTCGGCCGCCGTACCGCAGACCAGGAAACGGACGTCGGAATGCCGTTGCGCGACGCCGCGGGCGGCGGCGGCAAACCGGTCGGCCGGCCAGCGCTTCGATTCCCCGCGGGCGGCGCCCGGGAGGATCGCCACATGGCGCTCGCCGGCGGTCAGTTGGAACCGCACGGCGATGGACTTCAGGAGATCGTCGGGGAGCGTCAGCCGGGGTGGGGCAGGGGGCGAGGCGGGCGCGAGACCGAAGAGGTGGAAGTTCTCGAACTGCTGGTGCCGGTCCGAAAATGCGGCAAGAGACACGGGATCGTTGACCAGCAGGCGGCGTCCCTGGCCCGCCGTGCCGCGGCGACGGGCGGGTCCGGCGCGCCAGGCGAGCCAGCCGGCACGGAACGAGTGGGGCAGGAGCAGGGCGGCATCGCACCGCGCGGCGCGCATCGCCTGCACGGCCTCGCGCATGCCCCGGCGTCCGGGACAGAGCGTGATCACCGTCTCCACGCCGCCCGCGTACGGCCAGAGCGGCGCCACCGCCGGCTTGGCGAGCACCGTCACCCGTGCCGCGGGAAAAGCCGCGCGCCACTGCTGGTAGGCCGGCAGCGCCATGACGACATCCCCCAGCCAGTTCGGCGAGAAGAGGAGCAGATGGGATGGCTGCAGGATGTTCGTGTTCATCGGGCGGCAATCACTACCGGATAGACAGCAGCGTTCCGTGGATCGGCTGGACAAAAAAGACCGTGCCCGGTTGGCCAGCACCACCTTTGTCTGAGCCAGGACCTCCACCCGAGACGTTGATACCGCCGGCGAACCGGACATGGTTGGTCGTGATGATCAAGTGTCTGGGCGGCGGTTCTTGCAGCAACGCGTCGGCTTCCGTGTCGCTCAGTCCCAGGAGAACGGCGATCCGTCCCCCACCGCCGCCGCCGCCCCCGGCGCCCGTATCCTGGCCTGCACCTCCCGGCGCGCTGAGCAGACCGTCGGAATGGATGGAAAGCCCTTGGCAACTCAGCCAGATCGAGCCTCCCGAACCGCCGCCGGCATCC
>JAAYZJ010000213.1 GCA_012514915.1 Lentisphaerota bacterium
GGCCCGAGAACGTCCCAGCGTGGAATGCCGGGGTGGATGACGAGGGTGCTTTCCAGCGAGAGGTCGACTCCCATCCAGGTGAGTTCCGCCCGCGCTGCGAGATGCTGCGCCCCGTCGGCGGCTGCGCTGGCAAAAGGAATCGAACGATCGATCCAGCGGTCGCGCGATCCCCCGCGGATGGGTTGCTTCCGCAGCGGACGGCCGTTCAGGGTCCAGTGGAGCGTGCCGCGCACCGTGCCGATCCCGGGAGCCGCCAGGCGGGCCAGGGCCTGATCGGGCAGCAGGGTCAGGTCGAGCGAGAGGCCAGCCAGTGCGCGCAATGCCGCCTGGCGCGGCTCCGGCGCGGCCGGGCAGTCGCGGATGGCCGCAGCCATGCCCCGCCAGAGGCTCTCATCGTCCAGCTCGGAGGGTGGCAGGCGTGCCGGTCCCCGGTCGGCGGCATCGGCCAGCAGCAGGTTGCGCACGAGCAGCAGGGTGGCCGGTGCCTGCTGACCCAGTTCCCAGGCGGCACGGTAGATCGGACCGAGTGCGTCAGGCACGGAGAACCGCGACGCGGCCGGGCGCGGTTGCCGCTGGCGGTTCGGGTCGCTACCGGTTTGCCGGTCGGCGGCCGCAGGCCAGAGTTCCGGCGCCAGCCGCAGACCCGGGTGGGTGGCGAACAGTGTGGCGGTGGCCTGATGCAGTTCGTCGCGCAGGGTGGGGGAGATGGGCGCGGTTTTCTCGATGCCGGGGGTGGTGGACGACGCTTCGAACAAGGCCACGTGTAGCTGGCTGTCGGTGGCGGTCAGCCGCAGGGTCGCCGTCTGGGCGCGCCGTGTGTCGGGAGCCAGGATCAGGCTGGCTTGTCCCGGCAGGGTGACGACGGCCGTCTGACCGCTGACGACGGCGGCAGTCAGCAGCGGACGACCGGGCGGTCCCAGACGCAGGCCGATGGTCCCCGCGACCGGTTCGGGCTGGACGGGAACGCGGAAACGGAGGACGAAGGCGTTCGAGGCCGTCGGGCTGGCGCTGCCGGGTTGGCGTGGAAAGTCCAGGACGAAGGGGGCGTCGGCCTGCGACCCGTGCGCCGGCTGCAACTCCATGAGGGCCTCCTGGCCGTTGACAGGCGGGAGGCTCACCAGCCAGTCGCCCTCCTGGTCGAAGCCGTACGCGCGCTGCTGAAAGGTCGCCTGCCGTCCATCCATCCAGGCGGCGAACGCCTGGTCCAGGGTGTCCCAGTCGCCGTACAGCGAGGCGATCAGCCGGTCGGAGAGCGCCCGGGGATCGGCGTCCGGCCTGGCGGTGCGCAGGGTCCGGCTGCAATAAAGCTGCCAGTTCTGTTCCCAGGAGGGCGTGGATTGCAGGAAAGCGGTCATCAGGACGTCGAGGCCGCGTGTAGCCGCGCCGCCGGTATAGAGGGCGCTGAACGCGGGGCGCCCCCGTGCCTGCCAGTCGGCCAGCCCCGCCGCCAAGTGGTTGTGGATCGGCGCGCGGTCCAGGACGTTGATCGTCAGCCGCATCCGATCCGGATCGTAGACATGGCTTGAGAAGAAGTCGGCAATCCCCTCGATGAAGAAACCGTGGAACTGCCGGGTGTTTCCCGCGAGGCAATACTGGAAGAGATGGACGAGCTCGTGGAGGATGATGTAGCGGTTCTGGTAGGGCGATCCCGCGTACTGGTAGGCGCCCCAGTAGCCCTCCTGGGTGATGCCTCCCTGCCGGAGCACGTGTAGGTCGTCGCTGATCATGGCCTGGATCAGCGCAGGGCGGCTCGACGCGAAGACAAAGGCCATGCGGCGGTCGGCAAAGGCGGCACTTGACTGCCCGAAGATGGCCTCGAGGTGCGGCAACGCCAGTTCGAGCAGGGCGAGCGTCTCGCCCGCCTGTGCCGTGCCCATGTCGGTCTTGAGCGCAAAGTGGCGGCTCACGGTCCACGTGAAGCCGTCGGTGTTGCCGATCAGGTTGCGGGAGAACGTGCGGGGAATCGTCCGGCCGACGGCGGCGATTTCGAGCTGACGGAGTGTCGATGTCCGTCCGCAAATGTCAACCGTCGCGGCGAGCGATTCTGGTTGCGGGACCACGCCTGCCGGGACAGACCGCAGCACGATCTCCCGGGCGGGACACCGCCAGGCCCCCGACGCCAGCAGAGCCATCAAGATGAAGGAAAGGACACGATGCATCATGCAACAGGCTGTTGAAGGTATGAAAGGACAACGCGGCCGGACGCAGGCCCGTCCCGCTTGTCCGGCAACGGGTGGGATCATAGCCGAACCGCGCCTTGGATGCGAGCCTGCGACTGCGGCTTGGCGAGGACGCCTTCGCCCCACCTGCGGGGTTCTTGCTGACCACGCCTGAATCATCGGCACCATCGTCCGCGTCCTCGATTATCCAACATGGCCCCATGCCTGATCGAGTACGATGCCGAGAACCGTTCGCTTCGCTGACTGAGGACGAGGACGATGTCAAACTTCCGCTATTGCCCCAGCCCGTCCGCTCCAGTATGTTGTCTCCATGACGCCTGCCACCCCACCAACCGTCCAGTCGCCGCTGGCCGGCCCGCCGCGCGGCTTTCCCGCCGCGGAACACGAGTCCCGCATCCGGAGGCTGATAGCCATCCTGAAGCGCCGCAAGCTGGATGGCGCCATCATCACGGGATCAGTGGCCCGCCTCTACTACACGGGATTGGCCAGCAGCGCCGGCACGTTGTGGGTCGATGCCCGCGAAGGTCCCGTCTTCGTCGTCGATTTCCGCTACATCTTCAAGGCGCGCGCAGCCATCCCCTTCCTGCCGTGCCTGCTGCAGAAGCGCGACAGCCGCGACGAGCGGCGCCTGATGAAGCAGGCCGGCCGCTGGACGCGCTGCGGCTACGAGGGACAGGAGCCGGCCGCCACGCTGGCGCGTCACCGCGAGCGGTTGCCGTCGGTCACCGAGT
The DNA here is from genome assembly GCA_012514915.1 of Lentisphaerota bacterium. Classification (GTDB taxonomy): domain Bacteria; phylum Verrucomicrobiota; class Kiritimatiellia; order RFP12; family JAAYLN01; genus JAAYLN01. Next base: position 2,912 of record JAAYZJ010000213.1, read on the forward strand.
GGGAAGACATCTCGCCGCTCATCCTCGAGCAGCGCGCCGTCAAGTCGCCGCGCGAACAGCGCGCCCTGCGCCGCGCCATCCGGGCGAACGACGACCTGCTGGCGTCGCTGCTGCCCCAACTGCATCCCGGCTTGAGCGAATGGGAGATCCGGGGGCTGGTCCGGCGCGAAGCCGACCGGCTGGGGCAGGGCGAGGCGTTCGAGACCATCGCCTGCGCCGGCGCGAACGGCGCCGAGTGCCATCATGAACCCGGCTGCGATCGGCTTGGGCCCGACCAGCCCCTGCTGCTCGATTTCGGCCTTCGGCTCGATCACTATTGCGCCGACCTGACCCGCTGCATCGGCTTTGGGCGCATCGCCAGGCGGTACCGCGACGTGCATGCCCTCGTGCTGGCGGCCAACCGGCGGGCGATCGCCGCCATCCGGCCGGGCATGACCGGCGCCGAGGTCGATGCCGTGGCGCGCGA
>JAAYZJ010000214.1 GCA_012514915.1 Lentisphaerota bacterium
CGCGCGCCCGAAAACGCCACCCTTCCGCTTCTCGTCGCGCTTCTCCTGCCGCATCTCCTGCATTGGCGAATGATTTGGAACCGCTGGATTCCGGGCAGCGGGCTTGCCATATACAGTCCTTTGATGGTATTACTAGTCTTTTTATCCGTCATTGATGACGGTTCATTGGGACACCATGCACATTCTGGTCGGATTAAGTGGCGGGGTCGACTCCTCGGTCGCCGCGCTGCTGTTGAAAAACGAGGGTCACGACGTCACGGGCGTCACGATGCGGATCTGGCGCGAGGGCCGGTATGCCGGCGGTGCGCGCGATGCCTGCTTCGGCGCGTCGGAAGCGTCGGACATCGAGGCGGCCGCGGCCTTCTGCCGGCGCATCGGCATCCCCTACCGGACCTTCGACTGCGCCGACGACTACGACGCGCTCGTCATCGGCGATTTCCGGCAGGAATACCTGGCGGGGCACACCCCGAACCCCTGTGTCCGCTGCAACGCCAGGCTCAAGTTCGGGCTGCTGCCGGAAGCGGCCCGGCAGGCCGGCATCCCGTTCGACCGCTTCGCGACGGGCCACTATGCCCGAACCGACGCGGCGGAGGGAAGGTTCCGCCTGCTGCGTGCCGTCGACAGCGCCAAGGACCAGTCGTATTTCCTCTACCGCCTGAGCCAGGAGCAACTCGCCCGGCAGCTCTTTCCGCTGGGCGGCATGACGAAAGGCGAAGTCCGCGCGCTGGCCCGTGAACACGGTCTCGAGGCCGCCGACAAGCCCGACAGCCAGGATTTCTACAGCGGCGATCCCGACGAGTTGATCGGCGAGCCCGACCGCCCCGGCAACATTGTCGACTCCACAGGCAAGGTTCTGGGGCGTCATGCCGGCTACTGGAAGTACACGATCGGCCAGCGCAAAGGGCTGGGAATTTCCCACCCCGAGCCGCTCTACGTCCTCGAAATCAGCGCCTGCCGCAACGAGGTCGTCGTCGGCACGGCCGAACAAACCGTCTGCCACACGCTCATCGCCGACGCGTGCAACTGGGTCTCGATCGAGGCGCCGCAGGCGCCGCTTGATGTGCAGATGAAGGTGCGCTCGGCCGGCGCGCTTCACGACGGGGTGCGACTCCACCCCCTGGACGGCGACCGCTGCGAAGCCCGCTTCGAGGGGGGCATCGCGGGCGTCGCGCCCGGCCAGTCGGCCGTCTTCTACCAAGGCGACGTCGTGCTGGGCGGCGGCATCATCCGGGAGGCGCGATGAACCGCCGGCTGCAGAACGCCTTGGTGCGCGCCCAGGAGCGGCGCCACGCCCTCGCGGCGGACGAGATCGCCGCCCTGCTGGCCCTGACCGACCCCGACGATCTGGCGGCGCTGCACCGCGCGGCATACGCCGTCAAGGTGCGCCATATCGGCAAGCAGGTCAGCCTGCGCGGCATCATCGAGATGGGCAACGTCTGCGCCAAGAACTGCTTTTACTGCGGCATCCGCGCGGGCAACGGCGCCGTTTCGCGCTTTCAACTCGACGAGCAAACCGTCCTGCGCGCCGCGCGCCGGAACCTGGAACTCGGCTACGGCTCGCTCGTCCTGCAGTCGGGCGAGATCGAATCGGAGGCGCACACGGCCTTCATCGAACGGCTGCTGCACCAGATCACCGCGCTGTCGGACGGCGCGCAGGGCATCACCCTCTCGCTGGGCGAGCAGAGCCGGGAGACCTACGCCCGCTGGCGCGCCGCCGGCGCGCACCGCTACCTGCTGCGGATCGAGACCTCCAGCCACGAGCTCTACACCCGGCTCCATCCGGCCGACCACCGCTTCGACCGCCGCGTGGACTGCCTGCGGAGCCTGCGCGACTGCGGCTACCAGGTGGGCAGCGGCGTGATGATCGGCCTGCCGGGGCAGACCGTGGACCATCTGGCCGCCGACGTGCTGTTCTTCCGCGACCACGACCTCGACATGATCGGCATGGGGCCCTACCTGCCGCATCCCGACACCCCCCTGGGGCGCGAGCGGGCGTTCACGCCCGGCGACGCCGCCCGCCAACTGCGGCTAGGGCTCAACATGATCGCCGTGACCCGCCTCTTCCTGCACGACACCAACATCGCGGCGACAACCGCCCTTCAGGCGCTGGCCGATGATGGCCGCGAACAGGGGCTCCTCGCGGGCGCCAACGTCATCATGCCGAACGTGACGGATACGGAATACCGGAGCCGCTACCAGCTCTACGCCAACAAGCCGTGCCTCGACGAGAATGCCGCCCAGTGCCGCACCTGCCTGGCGGGGCGGATCGCGGTCATCGGCGAGACGATTCTCTGGAACCAGCGCGGTGACTCCCCGCACTTCTTCGCGCGGACGGCGGGCAGCCCCGGCAAACGCGACCTCACCGACACCGCTGTGGACAACGCCTGATACGGCGCCCATCAGGTGGTCGGTTCTGCCGCGGTGCCGTGCAGACGCTCCCACATCGCCTGATCCAGCGGCGCCCCCCGGTTGGGGCAGACCTTGCGCCGACAGACCTGGCACGTCCGAAAATCCTTTTCCGAGGTATACAGCAATCCCGACACGCTTTTGTTCGGAACCATCAGGAAGGAGGGCGTCAACTCAACGCCGATGCGCGCAGCCCCGTCGCCCAGCAGCCGGAAGAGTTCAGTCTGCTGCTGGATCGGCCAGACATCCGCATCGCCCGACCCGGGGTTCATCCGCGCGGTGCGCCCCAGTCGAAACACTCGCCGCAGGTGTTCGGTGAGATGCCCCATGGCCTGCATCAAAAGGGCTCCTTTCAGCAGATCCCACCAGTAGGCCTGGACGAAATCCTCGCGTGGCGGCGCCACCTGGTCGAGCTCGCGGCCGCAGCTCGCAACATAGGGAAAGACACGGTCGACGCCCGCGAGGTTGAGCGCCAGCAGCCGGCTGGTGAAGGTGACGCCTTCCAGACGCACCCAGCCGTCGCCCCGTTCCTCGATGAACACCTCGCGGTAGAAGGCCTTGGGACGGGCCACCCGCCGGGCGCGCGC
>JAAYZJ010000215.1 GCA_012514915.1 Lentisphaerota bacterium
CGGAAACCATCTTGTTATCAAGCGGTAAGCTGTAGAACAACCACCGCGCCTTCGCGATCCTGAAAATCCTGCAACCCTGTCATCCTGTCAACCATCACATTCAAAAATCCGAGTCAATCAGCCCTTGCCTGCATCGCCGGTCCCGTGTAGCCGCGCCGCCCGAGGCGGCGCGCCTCCTCGGGATCGACGTCGTCCTGCCAGCCGTTGCGCGTCGTCTCGATCCGGTCGAACTTCGCCGTGTAGGGCTTGATGTCGAGCAGCGGCGTGCCGTCGAGCATGTCGACCCCGTCGAGATGCAGGACGCTTCCCTCGCGCCGCACCAGCCTGACAATACTCAGCCCGATCGGATTGGGGCGGCGGGGCGCGCGGGTTGCAAAGACGCCGCGCTCGACGTTTTGCATGAACGGCTTCAGCACCAGATTGGCCGGCCCGGCCCGGTCGAGGACGAAGATCAGATAGAGATGTGAAAACCCCTCGACATCCCGCAACCCTTCCGCGAACTCGGGGAGAATCTCCGCCCGGCCCAGACACCCTTCTGCAAAGGCCGGCTGGATCGGCGTCCGCGCCGCCTCCGTGTGCCCGCTGCGGATCACACCGATCGGACGGAAAACAAATTGGGGGCCGGTCCCACTCACGCCCAGTGTCCTTCCACATTGGCCGCCTCGATGGCCTTCAGCTCTCCGCGCTTGAAGCGCGCGACGGCGTCGGCCACCGTGCCGTCACTGCAGAGATAGACGGCGATGCCGGCGGCGGAGAGGACGCGGAAAGCCTTGGGGCCGGCATTGCCGGAGATCACCGCCTGCACGCCGAGCGCCGCGACGTTCTGCGCCGCCTGGATGCCCGCACCCTGCATGGCGTTCAGGTTCTGCTGATTATCATGGGACGTCCAGGCATCCGATTCCGTGTCGACGACAATAAAAAATTTCGCCCGTCCAAAACGCGGATCGAGATTGCTCGCCAGTGTCTCTCCGGTCGATGTGATTGCCAGCTTCATGTTGATCGTCCTTTCTGTTAATGTCACGCATTCCCCGCCCGTCCCGGAAGCGCCCGGCGCGGTCCCCCCGCGCGGCAACCCCGTCCATGACCGCCGCGTCCGCCGCCGCACCAGCCCTGGCGCCGTCCGCGGCAACCCGGCATGCGCAGGGCGGGGTTGGCGAGCGTGCCGTCCAGCCAGGCCCGGATGACGGCCTCGGTCTCACCCGCCGTGAACGGCGCCAGTTCGATCCCGCCCGCGATCAGTTGATCGGCCAGCGGACGCGAGACCGCGCCGCAGATCAGCACCCGCGCGCGCAGCGCCAGCAGCGCCGCAGCCTGCTGAAACGGATCCGCGCCCGGCAACCCGGCCTGCCGTCGGCCCACCACGCGGCCGTACTCGACGTCCAGCAGCTCGACCTGCCGTGCCACGTCCAGCACCGGCGAAACGCGTCCGTTCCACGTGGTCACCGCCACGGTCGTCATGAAAGACTCTCCCGATTCATGCCTAGACTATACACAGAAAGCGTGCCAACCGCCGGGAAAGGAAGAAAGGACGCTTAAGTGACTGGAGCACAGCGTATTACAAATACATGACGCGGCGCCTGGCCAGTTTATACAGTCGCGTGATTGCTACGGTGTTATTTTAGATAGTCGCGAAATTGCATCACCATGTACCGCGCGGTCCTGTCAACCGCCATCGTTGCCCGCGGTCCTCCTTCCAGCAGCAATTCTCAATTTGGCGGACTACGTCCATGAAGCATGCCCTTACGGGCATACTACAAACGCGTTTGCGGCGATTTTGCGCGTTTGTAGTGGCGCCGTAAGGCGCTTGCCAGCCATAGTGAGAATTGCTGGCCTTCCAGGCGCGCACACCTACAGGCGCGCACTAGACGGCCATCCGCCTGGTGTGGGATCATTTTTTCATGCAACCCATGCGGATTGGTGTGATCGGGTGCGGCAACATCAGCGGCATCTATTTCAAGAACCTGTGCTCGGTCTTCGGCAATGTGACGGTTGCCGCGTGCGCCGATCTGGATGCAAGCCGCGCGCAGGCGCGCGCGGCCGAGTATCCGGGTGTGCGGGTCTGCCCGGTCGCGGCGTTGCTGGCCGACGACACGATACCGCTGATCGTCAATCTGACCACGCCCAAGGGGCACTATCCGGTGGCGATGCAGGCCGTGGCGGCCGGACGGCATGTATATGGCGAAAAGCCGTTGACTTTGACCCGCGCCGAGGGTCAAAAACTGCTGGATGCGGCGGCCCGTGCCGGCGTGCGCGTGGGCAACGCTCCGGACACCTTCTTGGGGGCCGGCATCCAGACTTGCCGTCGGCTCATCGACGAAGGCGTCATTGGCGAGCCGGTGGCGGCCCAGGCGTTCATGCTCTGCCACGGGCACGAAAGCTGGCATCCCGATCCCGAGTTCTACTACCAGACCGGTGGCGGTCCCCTGTTCGACATGGGGCCCTACTACCTGACAGCCCTGGTTACGCTGCTCGGTCCCGTGCGCCGGGTGACCGGGTCGGCCCGGATTTCCTTTCCCGAGCGTACCATCACCAGCGAGAAAAAACGGGGGCAGCGCGTCCGGGTCGAAGTGCCGACCCACATTGCGGGCGTGATGGATTTCGCCTCGGGCGCCATCGGCACGCTGACCACGAGCTTCGACGTCTGGTCGTCCGAAGCGCCGTGCATCGAGATTTTCGGCTCGGAAGGCTCGTTGTCGGTCCCCGACCCCAACGGGTTCGGCGGCCCGGTGCGGTTGCGGATCAAGGGTGAAAAGGACTGGCGCGAGGTGCCGCTCAGCGCGGGCTTTCCCGGGAATGGGCGCGGGCTGGGGCCTTCGGACATGGCCGAGGCCATCCGCGCCGGGCGCCCGCACCGCGCGAGCGGGGAGTTGGCCTATCATGTGCTGGATTTGATGCATGCCTTCCACGATGCTTCGGCAATGGGCCGGCATGTCATGATCGAAAGCACGTGCGAGCGTCCCGCGCCCATGCCGCCGGGCGTCTTCGACGGCCGGTGGCCGGCCTAGCGCCGGACGCGGGCGTTGCCTTTCCAGATACTCCAGACCTGCTCCTCGTCC
>JAAYZJ010000216.1 GCA_012514915.1 Lentisphaerota bacterium
GCAGGCGGACGCGAGCAGCATCAGGGCGAATTCCCAGCGCCAGTAGCCATAAAAGACCGTGCTGGCCGCCAGCAGCCAGATTTTGCGGAGCCGGGGCCGATTGACCAAGGCCCAGTGCCCGGCGAAAACGATGAGAAAGAAGACGGCGAAGACGGTGGTTGGGAAGAGCATATCGACTCACAGGAAACGGCCATCACGATTGGGAGCATCCGCACGGCGCGGGTGGATACCTCCATCCTGACGCAGCCTCATCGCCCTTCTCCACCGCCCACGGGCGCGCCCGGCTTCGCGGCGCCGGCGGGCTTCGTGGAGCTGGCCGACTTCGCAGCGTCGGCCGGCTTCGTGGCGCTGGCGGGCTTCGCGGCTTCGGCGGGCGTGGCGGCAGCGACCGGAACGGCCGCGTCGGGGGACGTTGCAGCGGGTGTGGACTCGGCGGCGGGGACGACCGTAGGGGCGGCCTCGGTGGTGGACGCCGCCGGCTCCGGTTCCTGGGCCGGCTCCGACGGAGCGGGCGGGGCGGCGCCCGGGAGCTCGATCCGCCGGGGCAGCCGCGGCTCGGGCTCGGCGGCCTCCTCCTCGATCATCGCCCGCCAGGCGGTGTGCAGCATCTGGCGTTGCTCTTCGGGGGTGCGGAGCGCCCCGAGGATCTCGTTCATCGTGGCCTGCAACGCGTTCTTGAGCGATTCCTCCCGGGGCGACAGCCGGCGGCCGCCGGCGGGGACGGCATCCTCCCCGGCCGGCGGGACGGGGTCCCGGTTCTCCTCGAGCGTCGTGCGCAGCGCGGCTTGCAGGGCGGCCGGCTGGGCCGACGCGCGGGCCTCCTGCCGGAGCCGTTCCTGAACCTCCTCGAACGCCGCCTGGATCGCGGCGCGCTGGGAGAGCTCCAGCGCCTCGCGCTCCGCCTGGGCGAGCGTCTCGCGCTGCCGCGTCCGCTCGGCGTCGCTCAGCAATCCGCGCAGCGCCTCGGCGAGGGTTTCCTCCTGGAGGGCCTGGCGCGCGGCGGCGACCGTCTCGTCGACATCGGCGCCGATGATCGTGCCGGGGACGACGTACAACTGCAGGGCGGTGCCGACGGTATCGATCCCGTTGGTCACCGTCATCCAATCCTGGTACGGCTGCGCGCGGACCGACCACGACGGGGCGAGCGGCGGCAGCAGCAGGCTGCCGCGCGAGATTTCCCGCACATGCGAGGGGGCCAGGCGGCGCAACCGCCGGCGTTCGCCGTCGCGGGGCAGCTTCGCGGCGGGCGTCCCCGGCACCGGCCAGAAGGTGCGCTCGTTGCGGATAACGATCAGATCGGCCGTCGTCCGCTCCATTTCCCGCGCCAGCGCCTTGAACCAGGGCTCGTCGGGGAGGATGCGGAGGCGGAGGACGAGACCGTCCAGGCGGTGCAGGTTGATCAGGTCGACGATCTTGGCGGGCTCGATATCGGAGTAGTAGGCCATCTCCAGCACCGGCATCAGGCGCAGGCGGTGATAGGTGGCGAACATCCTGACGAGCGAGAAGGCCGTCTGGGGATCCTGCGAAACCGAGCCGTCGGGATTCTGCACGAAGGCGACGGGCGCGAGCGCCGAGAGGTGCCGCACCCGCGGGCGCACCCAGTCGAGGGCCTGGTTCATGCGGGCGTCGTCGAGGGTCGGCAGCATGACCATGACGGGCGCGAGCGGTCCGCAGTGGATCGAGGAGAGACGGGCACGGGCGGTGCCGTAGTCGGGTGAGAAGGGGGCGATGCTCCACCAGCCGTAGGCCACGTCGGACGAGATGACCAGGGGGGTGGTGAAGGCGGGATGGCCGTTGATGTAGCCCATGGCGCCGTCACCGCGGACGTTGAGACGCAGGGTGACCATCCCCGGAGGGCGCATCCACGGGCGGTTTTCAAAGCTCAGCAGGTTACCGTTGAGCCAGCTCTGGATATGGACAAAGCCCTCGTTGTCGAATCCGAAGCGGATCATCGAGCGGCTGCTGCGACGCGCGTAGATCCAGAAGTAGCCGATCGACTCGTCGAGGGCGACCTCGATGAACCCGTCGCGCATCAACTCCGACTTCTTCAGCCGCAGGAACGCCTCGGAGAGATCGGAGGAGGCCCGCAGTTCATAGCGGCCCTGGTCCATCGGACGAAGCCCGCCGAGATAGAACCAGTTGTCGGAGAGCTTGCCGCTGGAGAAATCCTCGACGACGCTGTTGGTCAGCGGGAGGAACTCGTGGTAGAGGTCGCGCGTCAGCTTGTTGGGCGAGGTGCGGGCCGTGCGGCGGATGAAATCGAAAAAGAGGCTCGCCTCGGGGATCGTGAGGAGCTCGACCGCGCCCATCTCCTTGCCGAAACCGAAGTGCTTGGTTTCATTCGCCTCGCACATGTTCAGCAACTCCTGCATGTTGGCATACCGTTCCTGGGGGTGGTCGAGAAGCGTCTGGAGGAGCAGGCGGGCCTCGATTTCGTCGGGGAAGCGCCGGACCAGGTCGCGCATCAGCCCGCGCGCCTTGCTCCGCTGCCCGTTGCGGTTGAGCCAGTTCGCCTGCGCGACGATGATCGTGGGCGAGTCGGGGAAGGTCCGGGAGTAGACGTTGAGGGACTCGACCGATTCATCGAGCCGCTGCATGGTCTCGAGCAGCCGGGAGCGCCGCATGGCGAGGTTCATGTTGCCGGGATCGAGCTCGAGGCTGCGCGTGTAGAACTCGAGCGCCTTCTCATGGGCGTTCAGGCGCAGATGGGCATCGCCGATGAGCCCCGGCGGCTCGCCGTTGTGCGGGTCGCGCTCCATCCACTCGGTCCAGGCGTCGATGGCCCCCTGGAAGTCGTTGGCGGCAAAGGCGTCGAACCCCCGCTGGCGGATGGCGTGGTTCACCGCCTCGGGCGAGATATCCTCGAACTCGGACGACAGGTTGGAGATCTGGTAGTAGAGCGCCAGCGTCTCCTCCCCTGCCGGCGGCGAGACCGAATCCATGCCGTACACGCGGTCCGGGGTGAGACCGAACGGCGGGCTCTTGTAGTCGCCGACAAGCAGGGCGTCGGGAAAGAGCTTGAAGAGGTTCCCGGCGGAGGGGAGCGTCTCGATCGCGACCGGGAGGCGCAGCGCGAGGCGGAACTTCATCCGGTCGAGCCCCTTCTGCAGGCGCAGGAGCCAGCCGACCAGCTCGTTGACTTCGGTCGTCTTGACGGCCGAGGCGTCGACATAGACACCGGCGACGCCCTTCAGACCGGCGAGGTCCTCGAGAATATCGTCGGTGGAGGCCCGCATCAGGGCCGGCGACTGGCGGATCTGGATGCCGGGGAAGATCCGGACCTCGTTGGAGCGGGCCAGCAGATCCAGCGCCGCCTGATCCCACGTGGGGAACTTCTGCGGAGCGCTCTCGAAGATGTCGATCCAGGGGGGCGACAGGATGGAGAAGCGGTAGCTGTGCATGTGCAGCCACTCGGTCAGGTAGCCGATGTCGAGGGCCGTGTGCGGGGTCCACGTGACAACCGCCTCGCGGCGCGGCATGATGCGCGCGTCGAGGACATGGGTGGCGGCGAGGCCGGGGACGCTGTCCCAGACGCCCATGCCCAGCAGGCCGGGGCGGGGCTTCTCGCGGAGCAGCACGCGTCCGCCGAAGAGGGTTTTCCCGTTGAGGCGGACATAGAGGAGCTTCCCCTTGAGCGTGACGAGGATCTCGTGGTTGCCGCCCCGCATCACCGCGGTGTCCTCGGCGGCCAGGGTCGCCTCGTCGAGATCGGGGAGCTTCTGGCGGACGCCGACCCGTCCGTTCTCGTCGAAGAGGATATAGAGGTGCTCGTGCCCCGGGACCGCCCGCAGGTAGAGGCCGAAGGTGCCGCGCTGCAGGTGGAACCGGACGGCCAGGTGACCATCCATGAAGGTGTCGCTACCCGCCATCCAGACCCTGGCGCCCGTCGTCGCCGTCCGCTTCAGCTTGTCGCGGAGCTCCTCCTGCAGCGGATCCTGCGGGGGGACGGCCTGCAGGGAGAACCCCTGGTCGGCCAGTTCGGCCCGGCCCCATTCGCAGATGACCGATTCATTGCGGAAGACATGCAGGCGCTGGTCCCCGTCGACCTCCATCGGCCAGAAGGCGTCGAGCCGGTCGGCGAGATCCTCGGCCGTCCAGCGCGGGTCGACCAGGAGGCGGTTCAGGCGGCGCCGGTCGGTCAGGCGCGTGTTCAGCGCCAGCGCGCCGAGGGTGAAGCCCAGCTCGTACTTCTCCCCCACCTGGTAGAGGTTGCTCAGGCGGACGAATTTGGCCCGCTCGTCGAACTGGCCGTAGTCGCCATAGGGGAAGAAGAACGCCAGCGGCTTTTGCCGGGTCTCCCGCTGGTATTCCGCCAGCAGGTCAGCGTGGTCCTTGCCGATGCGCGCGCGAAACTCGGAGGGATACTCGTGGCGCCCGGCCTCGTCCAGCCATTTCGGGGTCGAGAAGAAGGGGCCGGAACTGCCGTCGGAAAACGCGGGCACGTAGTGGAACCCGTGCTGCGACTGGGCGGCCAGCTCCCACGGGCCCATGGCCAGCATGTCGCGCAGGTAGGGCCAGCGGAGCGCCTGGTCGTCGCGGGCGTGCATCGGCGACGTGCAGACGCCCATCACGGCGCGCCAGTGATAGGCGCGCAGCAGGTGCCGGACCTCGAAGTAGGAGGTTTTGCGCGACTGCTCGAAGGTGGTCAGGACGGCTTTGCGCGGCAGGAGCTTGCCTTCCTTGTAGAAGGCGAGCACATCGTCGAGTCCGATCGGGGTGTAGCCGCGCGCGCGCAGGATCTTGAGCTGCTGCTCGAAGGCGGCGGGGGTGATGTCCATCGACCCCGGCAGCACGTCGTCGGCGACCCCTGAATAGGCGAGGGCGACAAAACAGGTGGCGTCGGCGGTGCGGGGATCGGCTGAGGGGCTGTAGCGCTGCCGGTAGTAGAAGGCGCGCAGCGGGGTCCACAGGGCGACCGCCAGGCAGAGGACAGCCAGGAAGATCAGCCAGGCCCGCACGTTGGTTTCGCGGGCCATCGGCGCGGGACGGCGCCAGGCCGCCGGCTCGGCGCCCGCCGCACCGGGAACCGCCGCGTCCGGCGTGTCGGGGCGACCCGCCGGCGGCGGGCCGGGTGGATTGGCCGATAATCCGGGCCGCGTGCCGTTGTTGTCAGGCGTGCTCATCCGCGTGTCCCCCACTTCTTGCCGCGCAGCGTTAGAAACGCCCAATAGATCTGCCAGCTATAGAAGACGATGTAGGAGGTGGTGAAGACGAGGCCTCCCCACCACCAGCGGCGCCCCGTGAGTGCCCAGAAATGGAGCGACCAGACCAGCGTGATGGCCAGCACGCCGATCGTGTAGGAGGCGGTGACCGTCCCCGCGATGATCGGCCCCAGCACGAGGGCCTGCAGCATGACCACCGGCTCGAAGATCGGCATCCACATCATGGCGTACCAGGAGAGGGCCGGAATCGGATGCTTGCGCCACATGAACTTGCCGGTGCGCCAGATTTCCCGCAGGTAGGAACGAACCCAGCGCAGTTGCTGCCGCGTGTACTGCCGCCAGCTCTCGGGGGCGATCGTCGTGGCGAGCGCCTCGTCGTCGTAGACGATCTTGAAGTCCTTGAGGATCCGGTTGGTCAGCGAGCGGTCGTCGGCATAGTTCCCGTGGGTGCCCCACACCGTGCTGTTCAGCCAGCCGTCGAGGACATGCAGCACGCAGACCCGGCGGTAGGCCGAAAAACAGCCGGGGAGGCAGCTGACGGCGCCGAAGACGCTCTCGGCGGCCTTCATGATCTTGTAGGAGAAGAAGTAGCGGACATCCTGCATCTGCGTCAGCAGGTTCGTCGAGGCGTTCTCGACGTCGCAGTGGCCCGACACCCCGCCGACGGCGGGATCAACGAACGCCTGAACGAGCTTGCGGAGCGATCCCGGGAAGACAAAGGTGTCGGAGTCGACGCAGACGATGAACTCCCCGCGGGCGATGCGTGTGGCCACGCCCCAGGCATGGCACAGCCCGCGGTTCTTCTCGAAATCGACGATCACCAGGTTGGGATGGCGGGTCTGCGCCGCCAGCATCTCCTCCAGCGTCTTGTCCGTGGAGCCGTCGTTGACGCAGACGACCTCGAGCTTGGCGGCCGGGTAGCCCGCCGCGAAAATGCGCTCGATCGTCTGCCTGACCACGGCCTCCTCGTTCATGCAGGGGACGAGCACCGTGATCGTCGGCTCGAACCCCGCGTGGGGCGGCGGCACATAGAAGGCGGCGATGATGAACCGCGAGACGACGAAAAGCCCCGCCAGCAGCGAATAGATGCTGACCATCGGCTGGTACCAGTAGTTCTCGGCGTTGCGCAACTGCAGGAAAACCGCCGCGGCCAGCAGGAATACGGCCACCGTGCCGATCAGCAGGATCGCGGCCTTCGGCGGCTGGTTGTAGAGCTTGAGCAGGCGTGCCTTGACCTCGGCGGCGCTCGGAACCGGCGCCTCCGGGGCCAGAGGACGCCTGGCTTCCTCGACCGCCAGGCTGCGCTGGCAGTAGGGGCAGGCGACGGGCGCCGGCGTCGCCGCGACATAGACCGACAGGGAGCACGGCACGCAGCGGCACCTACGAAGCGACGGGGCGCCGTGCACGGCATTCTTGAGGATCTCGGCCTGGTTGGTTTGCATACCGTTGGCCTCTAAGATACGAATAATTAGCTTTGACTGCAAGCCCCTGATTCTGGGATAATCTCGGCGTACTAACCTTCTTTACCACACGGATCGCCCCCGTCCGACGCGTAACTTCTCGGAGAGTGATTGTTATGGGATTTGTTTTGATTATCGACGACGAAAGCGCCGTGCGCGATTATCTCGCCACGCTGATCCGGCGTCTGGGCTACGTGGCCGAGACAGCCGCCACGGCGGCCGACGGGCTGGACGCGCTCGCGCGTCCCGAGTGCCAGCTCGTGATCGCCGACATCTTTCTACCCGATTCGCCGCCCCCGGAGACGTGGATTCGGCAACTGGCCCGGACGGCCGCCAGCCGGCGCGTCGTGCTGATCTCGGGGGCGCCGACGCAGGAATTGTCGGAATGCGCGACCGCCTGCGGCGTGACGACTTTTCTCAGCAAGCCGTTCGAACTCGCGTTCATCCGCGGCATCTTGAAGGAAACCTTCGAGGCGGCGGAACCATGAATCCTGGCTCGCCCCGCAGCCAGGCACAGATTCAGGGGGAGGAATGATCGACAAGACCTGTCTCGGAATTCCACTATTCGACACCTTGATGGGAGGCGTGTACCGCAACCGCCAGGTACTCTGCTGGGGTCGGGCCGGCACCGGCAAATCGACGCTGGGGCTGCATTTCGTCAACCAGGCGCTGGCGGACGGCGACCGGGCCCTGCTGCTCTCGGGGCGGCGGGCGACCGATACGCTGATCGTGTCCGAGAGTTTCGGTATGCCGTTTGCCGAGGCCGTCACCTCCGGGCAGCTTACGCTGCTCGAGTACGCCAACCTGATCACCGAGAAAGCCTCCAGTTCAAACGTCATGCTGCCGCCGCAGGCCTTCATGGAGTTGCAGGAGATCATCGCCACGCAGTCGATCCGCCGCGTGGTGCTCGACACCGTGCTGCCCTGGGTGGCGATCCAACCGACGTCGCGCCTCACCGAGCACCTCTACTCGTTTATCCACGCCCTGGATCGCCTCGACGCGACCGTTCTCCTGACCCTGCCGAAGCCCGTCTCCAACGCCGCCTACATGCTGAAGAACAAACTCGACGACCTGTGCCCCGTTTCGATCTTTCTGGATAGCACGCCCACGGGCGAACGCAGCCTGCGAACCACCAAATACCTGGGCGAGGTCGCCAACCTCGAGAAGCCGGTCGCCTTCGCCATCCGCAGCGGCAAGGGGTTCACCGCCCCCGATCCGGTCGTGCCCGGACTGAAGCTTGCGGACGCCCCCCCGCAGCCGCCCACCCGGACCACGGCCACGCCGGGCGAGGTTGTGCCTCCCGCGCCGGGCACGGCGGCGCGGCGGCCCATCGCCTTCTCAGCGGTCATCCGACCTCCCGAATAAGGGCGCCGCGCCATGTATACGAAATATTGGAACCTGCGCGAGCCCCCCTTCCAGAACGTAGTCAACGACCGCCTTGTCTTTATCACCGAGCAGCATCAGGAGGGGCTGGCCCGGCTGATCTATCTGATCGAGCAGAAGCATCTGGCCGGCATGCTGACCGGTCCCTACGGCGTGGGCAAGTCGTTGACGCTCGAGCAGGTGAGCCGCCATGCGCAGAAGCTGCGCCTCCCCGTGATCCAGGTCGACGCCATCCCCGACGGCAGCCTGCCGATGGCCCGGCACATCCTGCGCAGCCTGGGGATCAACCAGGATCACCAGACGCTGCCGGAGCTCCTCATGCTGCTGCAGGCCTACTGCCAGACGAACAGCAACCGCAATCTCGCGCGCCATCTGCTCCTGATCGACGAAGCCCACTATCTGGCGACCGGACAGGGCTTCTACCTGGCGCACTACCTGACCAACCTCCGCATACCCGCAACCGGCGCCCAAGCCGAGACCCCGCTCTTCACCATCATCATGGCAGGCACCGAGGCCCTGCGCGAATCGATCAAGGAATTCGAATCCCTGCGCCGCCGCATCCAGCTCGATTGGACGATCCGCCCCCTCTCGCCCCAGCAGACGAGCGAATATGTGCAGCACCACATGCGGGCCGTGGGCGGCGACATCTGGTCGTTCGGACGCGACGCGCTCGATGCGGTCTATCATTTTTCGCAGGGGATTCCCCGCAGCATCAACAACCTGTGCGACACGGCCCTGATGCTCGGCTTCGCGGCGCAAGCCCCGCAGATCGGCCCCGACATCATCGACCAGGCAGCCCATGACACCGGCCTCGCCTCCCTCGCCCCCGCCCCCGCCGAACAGAAGTCCACTCCATGACCGCCACGCTCCCCCTCACCGATGTCGGCATGATAGCCGGCATTCTGGGTCTCTTCTTCCTGCTCGTCGCCTTCTACAAGAGCATCTTCCACAGGCGCCGCACGCCGCCCGAGACCCTGGCCACGAACGGCGGACGGAACCCCGTCCCCTCCTCGGATGACCAGCCGGTGCGGATCAACGACCCGTTCCAGAAACCGGAAGCCCCCGTCCCCCCCGTCTCCCCCTTGCCCGGCTCGGCAGCCCCCCAGCTACGGACGGAGACCGACCCGGAACCCACCACGCATGTCACGGCCTTCCGCCAGTTCACGCCGCGCAAGGAGGGAGGCGTACAACTGATGAAAGACGACTCGCTGTATGTCTGGGAGTGACCGATCCCCGGCCGGCGCGCCGCGCCCGCGCGCGCGCCCGTCTCGCGTCCAGGCCCGGCGGCGGATCCTGGCCCTTGCCCTGCTCGCCTGTGCGACGGCGGGGCGCGCGGACGTCCCGGCCGGGACGGTCATGCTGATCCCCCCCCTGCCCCATGCCGCTGCCGATATCGCCTGCGGCGACGCCGCCGGACCGCCCCAGCTGGAGGCGGGCGTCATCCACCTGCCGGCCGCCTTCACACCAGGGCGCGACCGTGCCTACTGGGATCTGCCGATTCCCAAACTCCCCTCCGGCGCCACGACGCTGCTGATCGACCTCGCCTGCTCCAACCCCGGGGCGGTGCGCGCGGTCTCGCTCCACCTGTCGGCCGGCGCCGGCTGGTATTCGGCCGAGGCCGCCGCCCCCGCGACGACGAACCGCCAAACGCTGGTCTTTCCACGCGGGGGTTTCGCCGCCGTCGATTCACCGGCCGCCTGGCACCGGGCGCGAAGCCTCCGCCTCTCCCTCTGGAAGCGGGCCGACCAGCCGGTGACCGCGACCCTGCACGGCGTCGCCGCGCGCCGCGACACCGTCGCGATCGTGCGTGGGGGCGACGCGACCGCGCCGGGTGAGGAGGCGTTCGCCCGGCGGATGGCCGACCGTGCCAACGCGCTCCTGATGCGGGCCGGCATCCCCTGCACCGTCATCGACGACACCCTCGACGGGGACCTGAATGCCTTCCGACTGCTGCTCCTGCCGTGGAGCCCGGCACCCGACAAGCGACGGTGCCAGCGGCTTGTCCGCTTCGTCCGCGACGGCGGCAAGCTCCTCGTGTTCTACAACGCTTCGTCCCCGCTGGCCGAAGCGCTCGGCCTGACGGTCGACGCCTGGCAGGGCGCCCCGGCCGAGCTCGCCTGGACGGGCTGGACGAACGCGCCTGCCGCAGCCGCCCTGCCCCCGCTCCTCGTGCCGCACCGCACCACCAATCTCCTGCCGCCGCGCCCCGTCCCCGGCAACCCCCGCGAGGCCCGCACACTCGCCGTCTGGACCGACGCCTCGGGCCGCGCCACCGATCTCCCGGCATGCATCGTCTCGACGCGCGGCGCCTGGTTCGCCCATGTCCCTCCGCTGGCGACCGCGTCGGCGGGCGACTTCATGCGGCAGGTGGTGTTCCGCCTGCTGCCCGATGCCGGCGCCGCCTGGGCCGCGGCCGCCGCGCGATCCGTCGCCGCCTCGCCCCTTGCCGACGCGCAGGCACAGGCGCAGTTTGAAAGCCGCCTCGTCGAGGCGCTCGCCGCCAACGCCCCCGATCGGGTCGCGCGGCTCGCGGCCGACCACCGCGCGGCACGCGCCGCCGCCCGCCTCGCCGCCGTCCCGCCGACCACCGGCGAAATCCGCGCCGTCTGGGAGACGGGCGGTCACCGCCGGCACCAGTTGACGCCCCTGTTTGCCGCCCTGGCCACACGGGGGATCAATACCGTCTTCTACCACATGCAGAGCGGCGGACGCAGCCACCTGATGTCGGACGACAACCCGCTGCTCCCGAACGAGGCCGAGGTGCTGGAGGCCGCCCGCCGTCATCGCGTCGACGTGCATGCCTGGATCACCTGCTGGTCACTCGATTCCATTCCCCCCGCGGAGCGTGAGACGCTGGCGGCGGCTGGCCGCCTGATGCGCGATGCCAACGGCAATGCCCTGCCCTGGCTCTGCCCCTCGCATCCCGTCAACCAGGAACGTGTGATCGAGGGGGCCATCGCCCTGGCCCGCGCCGGTTTGCCCGGCATCCACCTCGATTACATCCGCTACACCGAGGCGGGATGCTACGCCGCGGCCACCCGCACCGCCTTCGAGGCCGAACAGGGCGCGCCAGTCGCCGACTGGCCGGCCGCGGTACTGCCCGGCGGGCCGCTGGCCGAGACGTTCGGCCGGTTCCGGCAGCAGGAAAACGCCCGCGTGGTCGCACGCTTGGCCAGCGCGGTCCGCGCCGTCAACCCCCGGATCATCCTCTCGGCCGCAGTCTTTCCCGATCCCGCCACGGCGCGCGCGCTCGGGCAGGAGTGGAGCGCCTGGCTGCGGGACGTGAGCATCGACTTTGTCTGCCCGATGGCCTACACCGAGAACCTCGCCACCTTCTCCGCCTGGCTCGACGCCTGCCTCCAGACCGAACCCGATGTCGCGTCGCGGATCGTTGCCGGGCTCGGCACGGGGGCCGACGAGAGCCAACTGGACAGCCTGGGTGTCGCCGAACAGATCGCCGCTGTCCGTGCGCGCCGCCTCAGGGGCTTCGCCTGCTTCGCCGTCGACAGCGAACTCCTCGGCCGTACGCTACCTCCCCTCCCCCTGACCACGCAACCTCCTTAAGTGCGCGTGCCTGCAGGCGCTTTCTATCGCGGAGCCTGCTCCGCAGCCGGATGACGCACCACCGTACCGCCCCATCACCCCGTACCCGAACTGGATTTTACCGCCGCAGGCGGCGGGAGAAAAAGCGCGCGGAGCCGCGCGCAGTCAAAAAGGGATGTCGGCCAACTGGTGGTTCATGCGCATGATACACCCACTGGCGCATAGGATGGTGTATGGGACGCCGTTTGCCCACTTCTTCATGCACTGCCATCGCACCCCGGCCACCAACCGA
>JAAYZJ010000217.1 GCA_012514915.1 Lentisphaerota bacterium
GATGCCGGTCAGCTTGTCGTGCGCGATCCGCAGCTCGTCGGTGCGCGCGCTCACCTCCTGCTCGAGATGGAAGCGCCGCTGGCTCAGGAAGCCGACCAGCAGGGTCAGCGCCGCCGCCAGGATCAGCCCCCCCAGGGCGGCATGCAGGCCGTGCCGCATCGGATAGGCCGCCAGCCAGCCGCGCGAGGCGTGCATGACCGCGGCGTAGGTCTGGCCGAAGGCGAAGATCGGCAGGGTCATGCCGATGCCCCCGGCCTCCGTGTGCAGGTCACCCGGGGCACCGGCGCGCGCATGGGCGGCATCGGTCGAGGTCAGGAAGATCGGCTCGCGTCCGGGCTCGATCTGGTAGAGGTCGGCGATCAGGAACTCGCCGGGCAGGGCGACGACGCGGTTCATGGGGACCCGGACCACCGCATCGAGGTTGACCGCGAAGGCGACCGCCCCCGTCTGGGTCTGGGAGGTGGTCTTCTGATAGACGAAGAATCCGGGCGGCCGGTTGGTCATGGCGAAGAGCGACACCGGGTCGCTGCCGCTCATCAGGCCGGTGTCGAGCGTGGTTTGGAGGGCCCTGGCGCGGGTGGGCTCGGAGCCGTGGTCGAACCCCGCGGCCAACGCATGGGGGGCGAAGGGCTCGATGTAGTGCAGGGGATAGTAGACCTCGCGGCCAGCCGCGGCCGCCGGGGTGGCGGCCGGATCGCCCTGCCAAACGCGGTAGCCCTCGATCCCGTCGGTGGCGGCCTCCGCCTCGAGGGCGGCGACGGCGCCGGGCGGCACGGCCGGCAGCCACAGCGCCGCCTGGATCGCGTAGTCCGTGAGAAAGCGCGAGGCGTATTCGGCGAATTCGCGGCGGCTGACATCGCGGCTCGAACGGAAGGACCGGGACAGTCCCGCCAGGCTGCTGCGGATGCCCCACAGTTCGCGCGCCACGGCCAGTGTTTGCTGCTGCGCCATCGCCCGGAACGTCGCCCTGCGGATGTGGCTCTCGGCGTAGTGCAGACGCCAGGCGATCGCCGCCGTCAGCACGAGCAGGACCGTCGCGCACCACACCGCCTCGGCGTGGCGCTGCCACCCCGGCGACGCGGCCGAGAGGGGCGGGCGGCGGCACAGTACGATTCCCCCCGCGACGAGCAGCAGCAGCACGCCGCCCGTGAACCCCAGCACGGCTGCGGCGGCCCGCGCCCGTTCGTCGCGCCAGCGGGGGATGTGCAGATCGGATCCCACCACGAGCAGCACCTCGCCCGTCAGCGGCTGGACGACCGGCACGTAGGCGCTCATGGCGGTGCCGAATTCGTCGGTGTAGAGCGGGGTGAGCTGCGGGCGGCCGCTGGCGAAAGCCCGTTCCAGCGCCGGCGGTGGCTCGCGGTAGGGGGTGCCGGGCTGCGACGCGAGCGGCGTCCCGGCGCCGAAGCTCTCCGGTCCGAAGAGGTAGGCCCCGTCGCGCCGCGCAACGGTATAGACCCCGCCCATCCCCAGGCTGCCGGAGACCGCATCGAACTCCCGGCGCAACCGCTGGTAAATGGGCGAGGCGAGATCCCGCTCCGTGAACGTCAGGGCCTGGGCCTGCTCCGGGATCACCGACTGGGCGATGGCCGCCGTCTGCA
>JAAYZJ010000218.1 GCA_012514915.1 Lentisphaerota bacterium
CTGGCCCATCCGATGACGGAGATCAAGGAGATCGAGGATCTCGTGGTCGAGGACGACAGCAGCCTGGTCGAGAACTTCACTTTCTCGCGTTTGGTCGACGAGAAGGTCGTCGTCGATGAGCTCAAGGATGACGGACTGTATGTCGTCCGGACACGGATCAGCTGGGGAAGCGGGGGCGACGGGCAGGCGGAGGAACTGGTCAGTTACGTCTGGCTCAAGGGAGGCGGAAGCTATCCATGAGCGGGTGTTTGGCAGCGCGACGCGGCTTGACGCTGAGCGAACTGATGCGGGCGAGCATGCCTCACGCGAAGGCGCGAAGGCGCGAAGCGGGAAAGGGCTTCACGCTGATCGAGCTGATGCTGTCGATCACGCTGATGGCGGCCATTGCCGCCGTGACCTATTTCACCTTCGATGCGGGCACGCGGGCCTGGCGCGGCGGTCTGGAGGTCGCGGATAGTCTGCACCATGCCGATTTCGTCATCGAACAGCTGGTCATGGGGCTCCGTTCCGCCTGCTATCCCGACGCCGCACGCCCATCGGGCAGCTACGGGCTCGTTCTGGTGAACAACGGTGACGACGAGCATGCGCGCGATACCCTCAGCTGGGTCAAGCTCGGCACAGCGCTGGTCGGCGCCGATTCGCCGATCGCCGGGACGCCGCACCGGGTCGAGGTGTCGGTTATGGAACCGGATGCGAGCGACGACCCGGCGCAAGCCGCGGGCGGCCTGGCGGTTTCCGCCTGGCGCATCGTCGCGCTGCCGGAGGATTTCGACCCGACGACGGCCGTCAAGCCGCTGCTGTTGACGCCCCGCGTGGTCGGCTTCAACTGCCGCGTGCTTGATCCCGCGAACAATCTCCAGGAGGGCGATGCGCCCTCGTCCGACGACGAGCTCGAATGGCTCGACGAGTGGGAGGGCGACTTCACGAACCGCCTCCCGTATGCCGTCGAACTCAGTCTCTATCTGGAGCCGGCCCGCGAGCAGGATCCGCCGATGGAGGTCAAGCGTATCGTCGAGATTCCGCTGGCTCCGCTCTCCTGGCGAGACAAAGGGGCGGCAGGCGGGCGCGCCGAGACGACGCCACCGCCCGGTCGGGCACGCGCCCCACGCGCTCCGGGGACGATCCGCTCACCGGGCACGAATCGCGATCCAGGTGCAAACCGCGACCCAGGCACGCGCCGCTGGCCGGGGCGGAATGGGCCGTCTCCGGATGGAGCGGGGCGGCAGTTGCCGCCTGGCGGACGCTGAACGACGCAGCCCGGGGGCTTAGAACCGCCGGCTGAGCACCGCCATCGAGGTCGCGTAGAGGTCGCCTCCGGACCGGCCCCAGGCGTCGGTCGCGGACCAACGCACGCCGCCGCCGGGCACGGTGTCTCCCAGCCGCGCCAGGCGGGTGCAGACCTCCGCCATCAGCACGTGGTCGGTCTGCTGTTCGGAAACCCTGGCCAGAAAATAGTCGCGATAGTAGTCTTCCGACTCGGTCACGACATCCCCGCGCAACGTGTTCAACGCGGAGACGGCTGCCACCGCCTCGGGCTGCAGGGCGGGATAGATCCGGGCGGCCTCCAACAATGTGCTCGCGGCCATGGCCGTCAGCGTCAGTCCACTCCGCCCGGCCAGCGGCGCGCCCGGGATCCGGTAGCCGAACGCGTGGCCATCGGTCTGCTGCCTCAGCCAGGCGAGTCCGCGGCGCAAATGTCCCTGGTCGTCGGGCCAGCCCCGCAGACGGGCCTGCATCAGCACCGCCAGTTGCCACGTCGATAGCGCCGTGTTGCCGGAACCGTCATCCGTGTAGTCCCAGGCTCCCTGCGGGGTCTGCGTCCGCTGCGCATAGTCGATGGCCCGGTTGCAGGCGGCCTGTACGGCGGGTGTCCGCAGCAACCCATCGGGGAGGGAAAGGAGGGCGTAGGCCGCAAAGGCATGGTTATAGCGCTGGGCGCCCGGAGTCCGGCAGAAGGCCCCACTCTCGTTCTGCATGGCGACGAGGGAAGCAACCGCGCGCTCGATCGCGCCGGCATGGGTCGCCGGGGCTTGGCGCTGCAGCGCAAGCAGGGCCAGTCCCGTCAGGGCGGGGAGGTAGACATCGTTGCCCCCCGTCCGCGAGGGGTGCCAGGTGCCGTCGGCCTCTTGCTGCGCGGCGATCCAGTCGGCTGCCTGACGCATCTGGGCATTCATGTTGCCGGCCAGTTGCGCGATGGACTCGGTCTGCCGGATGGTTGCCTGGCGCCAGAAGACCAGGCCGATGAGGCCTGCCACGGCGGCGGCCACCGCGCCGCCGAGCGCCAGCGTGAAGGCGGGGCGTCGACCTTCCGGGGGCCGGGCTGCCTCGGCGGCGACGGCATGCAGGATGCGGTCCGTCAGTTCGGGATGGGGTGAGGCCGGGGACGTGGCGTCAATCATGTCGAGCGTGCCGCGCGTCGCGCGGACTTCGGCGGCGCATTGGGCACAGCGCGCCAGATGCGCGGTAAAGCGCCTGGCTTCCCGCGGTCCCAGCGCATGCATCACCCAGGCCGGTGCGTTCGGGAGCTGCCGGCAGCATCGATCCGAATCAGATTTCATGATCCTTGTCTCCCGCGGCCAGGGCCTGGCGCAGGGCGCGCAGGCCGTAGAACATGCGCGACTTCACCGTGCCCGCCGGAATCTTCAGCATCCGGGCGATCTCCTCGTATTCCAGTCCCTGCATGGCGCCGAGGATCACCACTTCGCGCCAGGCGGGGGTCAACTGCTGCAGCGCGAGCTGAAGCCCGTCCGACAGACCGTCCGGGGGTTCGCGCCGTGTGGCGCTCCACTCGATTCCGGTCTGTTCGACGATCTTGTCGTGCAGGCGTTTGCGCCGCTCGCGCCGCCGGATCTCATCGATCAAGACCTGCCGCGCCAGCAGATACAGAAACGTCGTGAACTTCGCGCGGGGCCGATAGCGGTTCCGGTAGCGGTAGAGGCGCAGAAACGTCTGCTGCACAAGATCTTCCGCATCACTAGAAACGCCCGACCGCAGGAAAAAGTTCAGCAGCGGCTGCTGGTGGCGCCGGACGATGGCGCTGAAGCCCTCATGGCGCCCCGCGGCCACCTGCGCCATGACGGCGGCATCGTCGTCGGGTGGGATGTCGGACATGGCCTTCGGAATCCGGCGGCGGCGCTGGAACGTTCGCGGTGAGCCCGTGCCTCCGGGAGCGTGTCGCCCGTCATCGCTCGGGCATGGCGATCTTGATGACAACCTTGCGCACAGCCTCGGGTGCGTCGCCCGCCTGGCAGCCCGGTTGATGGGCATCCCAGGGAAAGAAAACGGCAAAGGCGCCGGGCTGCAAGGTGACGAAATCACAGGGGGTCGGCCGCAGGAGCATGAAATCCCGTTCGGCGTCATAGGGCGTGTCGATCTCCAGGCCGTCGTGCAGGTGCACGATGCCGCAGACTTCACGCCCGGCGAGCAGGCATTGAATGTCGACATAGCGGCGGTGGGCCTCGGGTTTGCCCAGTTCGCGCGGCCGGGTCGTGTAGCTCTGCAGCAGGGCGTACACGCGGGAACCGTCGAGTTCGTGGCGTCCATCGGGCAGCGCGGCCAGATCGGGCCGGCGTAGGAAGTCGAACGCCGGAGCCAATCCGTCGAGCACGGGAAGATAGCGGTCGGCGTGTGTCAGGTGGTCGATGATCATGCAGGAGTCCTCGGGGTGGGGGTGGGCGTCGCGGCGGTCAGAGCCGGACGGCGCGCCGTTTGCGGATGCTGGCCGCTTCGGCCTCGATGATCCGCACGGAACGGGCGGCGTCGGCGATCGTCACCGTCGTCGGCGCTTCGCGCCGCTCGATGCAGTTGAGAAAGTAGTCGATCTCACGGGCGTAGCCCATGCCCTCGCCCAGCGGAACCGCTTCGCTCACTCCGTCGCGAAAGACTTTCAAGGGGGATGACGCGCCGGAGTCGAACGCGAGAGTGGCTCGCTCGCAGTTGACGGTGAACTGCATGGTGAAGGGGAAGCCGCGGGCCATGGCCCAGCTGCCTTCGGCGGTGACGAGGGGGCCCTCCGTGCCGTAGTCGTAATGCGTTGCGACATGGTCGATTTCCGAGGTCAGTACCCGGTAGCCGTGGCTGGTGACCGCCTGCGGCATGCCGAAACACCACTGGACAAAATCGGTGTCGTGGACGTGCAGGTCGAGGATGGCTCCGCCGCAGTCCTCGCCGCTCAGGTAGAAGCCGCTGCCGGGGTAGGGGGCGATGCGGCGGAAATGCGCCGCCCGTACGCGTCCGTAGCGCTGGTCGACAATCGCCTGCTTGAGCCAGTCCCAGCCGGGCCAGAAGCGCATGCACATGCCTGGCATGGCGAGGCGCCCCGGCGTCTCCTCGGCGCAGCGGGCCAGGCGATCGGCCGCGCGGCGCGTGCGCGCCAGCGGCTTCTCCACCATCACGTGCTTACCGGCTCGCAGGGCCGCCTGGGCGAACTTGAGATGGAGTGGGGTGGGGACGCAAATGTCGACCAGTTCGACCTCGCGGTCGCGGATCAGCTTCATCCCCTCGTCGTAGCGGCGCGCCTGGCTCAGGTCGAACTTCCCCTGGGCCTGTCCCACGATATTCCCCTGCGCACGGGTTCGTCCGCTCAATCGTTCCGGGTCGATATCGCTGATGGCCACCACGCGGGCGCCCGGGTGGCTGGCGTAGACGTCGAGATGGGTGTTGCCCATCATTCCCAGGCCGATTAGTCCAACTTGTATCATGGCGATCCTCCCTTCAAGCCGGCAGCAGGCGATCCAGAGCCCGCGCCGTCTTCCGCAGCAGGTCGGGGCGCCAGGGCATCATCTCGGCGATGACCGTCCGGTCGTAGCGGATGGCGCGCAGGGCTGTCGACACCTCATTCCAGGGGACATCCCCCTGGCCCAGATCGCAGAAGCCTGCGAGCGTGCCGACGCTCCTCTTGAAATCCTTGGCATGCACGCGGCCGATGCGCCGTCCCAGGATCTGGATCCAGTCGGCGGGGTTCTGATGGTAGCCCAGCACGTTGCCGATATCGAAGTAGGCGCGGACCTGTTGGCTGTCGAAGGCATCGATGAATTCACGGAACTCGAGCGGCGAATAGAACAGCCCGTTCCAGACATTCTCAATGCAAAGCTCGATCTTCAGGCGCTCCGCCAGCGGCAACAGGGCCTTGACCGCCTGGCCGGCCCACGTGATCGCCTTCAGGTAGGGGACGGACGGGAAGTCGGGTTTCCAGGGAATATGCACGGCGCCGGGCACGAAGAGGTAGGAGCGGCAGCCCAGCCAGGAGCAGCGCTGCAGCGCCGCCTTGTGCAGGGCGATGGACTCGCGCCGGATGCGTTGATCGGGATGGGTCGGGCACGTCTCCCAACTCATGCCGGAGGCGACGCTCTCGACCTCGAGCCCCGAGGCGTCACACGCCTGGCGGATCGCGGTACACTCGCGCTCGGTCGTGTCCACCGACAGCACGCCCGACGCGCCGATGCAGAGTTCGAAGGCCTCGAACCCGGCGCGACGGGCCTGCCGCAGCGCCTCGTCGATCGGATGGGTGCCGTCCAGACCGTGTTCGAGCGACCAGTAGCTGATTCCACGCTTCATGTTCGTCTCCTCAACCTGCGGCGTCCAGTCCGCTTTCCTGAGGATTCAGGTCTGCGGCCTTGCGCCCGTGGCAACGTGCCGGACGGTCATTCGACCGGAATGCCGAGCTCGTCCAGGATCGCCCGCATACGCCGCCCATATTCCACATAGTTGGCGTAGCGAATCTCGTCGGGCGACTGGACGCCGGCGTCATGGGCGACGACGGCCAGGTGGGGCTCGATGGAGATGCCGCCCGTGTAGCCGCGGGCGTGCAGGTCGGCGCAGATGCGCCGGACATCGCCCTGCCCCTCGCCGCAGAACGTCCACCGCGCCCGCCCATCGACATGGATGCCGTCTTTGATATGGATGTAAACCACATGCTCGCGAACCTGCCGGTAGAACTCCCACGCCGACTGCACGGGGTAGGGGGCCGGCTGCGTCCGATCGAAGGTCTGCACCGGATTGCCGGTGTCGAACACCAGTTTCAACCCCGGCACGGCGTCGAGCATGCGCAGCGTCGGCTGCCAACCGAGGCCGCCGTAGTTCATGCAGTTCTCGTGGACCGGCTGAATGCCTGCGTCCAGGAAGAGGCGGGTCAGGACTCGCAGACGCTCGAAGCGGACTTCCTCCATCTGGTCGTTGAGCGGGCGGTCGTGGAACGGCGGATAACTCATGATACGGATCAGCTTCGTGCCGAGCCGCTGCATGCGGGGAATCGCGCGGCGGGTCTCCGCGAGGTCGGTGTCGAACGGCTTGCGCACGTCCTTGGCCCAGTTGGCGATGGCCGAGCCGAAGCAGTTGACCGTGATGCCGGCGCCATGCAATTGCTCGACAGCCTGCTCGAAGGCGGCGTCGGTCAGATTGTGGATGTTGACGCCATCGATGTTGCGGCTCTCGATGCAACGCCAGCCCAGTTCCTTCGTCGCGCGGATTTGTCCCGCGAGACTGACGGCCGCTTCGTCGGCGAATCCAGTGAGGTACATAGCCATGCTCAATTGGGGTTGGTGTTGAAGGAGGTCGAGAGATCGGCCGGTGCGGCATCGCACGCTCCGTCTTTCTCAAACGCGGACTGGTCGATGAGCTGCCGCAGGTGCGCCTCGTAGCGGGCGGCATCCATGGGCAGATCGATGGTCGACTGGGTCATCGACGAGAGGAGCATCGCGTTGGCCAGCTCCACCGAGTGGATGCCCTCGGCGGCAGGGGCGATCAGGGGGGTGCCGTCGAGGATCGCCGCCGCGAAATTGGTCAGGATCTCGTTGTGCTGGCCGCCACCGCCCTGCGCCGGCGGAACGTCGGCAGTCCAGACCTCGGGTCGCCCGAACATCGAGGGCGATTCATCTTTGAACTTCCGGACCGAGCACTCGGTCCGGAAAAAGGTGATCTTGGCGTTCTCGACCAGCAGCCGGCCGCGGTCGCCGCAGATTTCCAGGCGGTTGACGCCGGGGGCCTCGCCGGTGGCGGTGATGAAGACGCCCGTCGCGCCGTTGGCATACTCGAAGTAGGCGGTCACCTCGTCCTCGACCTCGATGGCGTGGCGCTTGCCCAGGTTGCAGAAGGCGCGCATGCGGACCGGCATGCCGCAGAGCCACTGCAGCAGGTCGAGGTTATGCGGGCACTGGTTGAGCAGCACGCCGCCGCCCTCGCCCTTCCAGGTCGCGCGCCAGCCGCCGCTGTTGTAGTAGGCCTGGGAACGGAACCAATTGGTGACCACCCAGTTGACCCGGACCAGCTCGCCGAGCTCGCCTGCCTGGATCAGGGCGCGAACCTTCCGATAGTAGCCGTCGGTCCGCTGGTTGAACATCGCGGCAAAGACGAGCCGCTTGTCGGTGTGCGCGTCGATCAGGCGCTGCGCGTCGGCCTTGTGGACCGAGATCGGTTTCTCGACCAGCAGGTGCTTGCCCGCCTGGAGCGCCTCGATGCCGACCGTGGTGTGCGCGTAATGCGGCGTGGCCACCAGAACGGCGTCGACCTCGGCCGAGGTCAGCAGATCGGTGCTGGTGTTGAAACGCTTGACGTCGGCCGGGAAGCCCTCCATCTTGGCGGCGACGATGTCGCAAACCGCCGTCAGCCTCAAGTGGGGAATCTTCCCCGCCAGGATGTTGCGGGCGTGCGCCGAGCCCATGCCGCCGGTTCCGATGACGCCGAGTCTAACTTCCTTCACTGAATAATCTCCATGAGATCCAGGATGCGGTTGAACAAACGTCTTGAGCATACTCCAAGCCCCGGCGGCATGCAAGCCGGAAGCCGCGAGTTTTGGATACCAAGAGGCTCGTGAATCGGGTAAGATACCCGCCATCGATTGACTCACCGAGCCAGGAGCCTATGTCTGCCCATACGTGGATCGCCATTCTCGACTTTGGATCGCAATACAGCCAGCTGATTGCGCGGAGAATCCGCGAGCAACAGGTTTACTCCGAACTGATCCGACACGACTGTTCCGCCGCGTCCCTGCGGGCGCGCGCGCCTTCCGGCATCATCCTGTCGGGAGGGCCGTCCAGCGTCTTCGACCACCGGGCGCCGGCGTGTGATCCCGCCATCTTCGATCTGGGCATTCCGGTTCTGGGCATCTGCTACGGCATGCAGCTTGCCGCCCAGGCGCTGGGGGGCCGGGTGTGCGCCGGGAAGCGGCGGGAATACGGGCGCGCCACGATCAGTGTCGTGACGACCTCGGCTCTCTTCGAGGGACTCCCCGCCGAGTTGGATGTCTGGATGAGCCATGGCGACCAGGTGGTCGACCTGCCCCCTGGGTTCGCGCGCCAAGCCCAGACACCCACCTGCCCCAACGCGGCGATGGGCGACGACGGGCGGCGGATCTACGGTCTCCAGTTTCATCCCGAGGTCGTGCATACCCCTCTGGGGCACGAGATCCTCAAACGTTTTCTCTTTTCGGTCTGCAACTGCCCCGGCGACTGGCGCATGGCCTCGTTTGTCACCGAGAGCGTGCGGCGGATCCGGGAGCAGGTGGGCC
>JAAYZJ010000219.1 GCA_012514915.1 Lentisphaerota bacterium
ACACTATCGTCAACGGCTCGGGAGCGGGCGGCGCCGGCATCGACCTCACTGGCGGACGCGTGGTCAACTGCCTGATTGCCTCGAACTGGAGTCTGGGTGAATTGGGGGGTGGCGGTATCCTCATGACCGGCGGGACGGTGGCGCACAGCACGATCGTCGCCAACCGGGCCTACGTCAACGGGCATGTGGGAACGTCCTGGACGCACGCCGGGCAGGGCAAGGCGGGGGCGGGGATCCAGTGGGGCTATGTCAACGGAGCGGGCAACCTCAATGCCGGCGGCGGCACGGTGACGAACTGCATCATCTATTACAATACACGTCTGGGTAGCCAGGCGCAGATCAATCTGGGTGGCACCGGCGACTACACCAATGCCATCTTCTTCTCCTGCTCGCGTGATCTCGCCACCGGTGTGAACGGCAACCTCGCCGAGGAGCCCCGCTTGGTCGACTGGCGCAACGGCGATTACACCCTGCGTCCCGACTCCCCCTGCATCGATGCGGGGGTCGATCTCGGCTTGGGCGCCGACCTGGCCGGTCAGCCGCGGAAGCGGGACGGCACGGGCACCGGCCTGGCGGCCGTCGACATGGGCGCCTACGAGCGTCCCGCCGCCGACGGCGTCTTCGGCGCCCATTTCACCGTGTCGGAATCGGACGGGATCGGTTCGCTGGAAACGGTCTTTACGGCACGGGTCTACGGGCCCGACACCAACGGATTGACCTACTGCTGGAACTTCGGCAACGGCACGCTCGCGGGCGGCGGGTACCGCACCGTCTCCCGGGCCTTCACCGAGCTGGGTGAATACACCGTCACGCTGACGGTGAGCAACGCGCTGGGCGAGGTGGCGGCCTGGACGCGCCCCGAGCCGATCCGCGTGGGCGCTCCGGTGGCGTACGTCGCCGCCGACGGCGGCAATATCGCGCCGTACGACACCTGGGCCAAGGCGGCGACCACCATCCAGGCTGCCGTGAAGGCTGCGGTGGTGACCGATTCGGGAGCGACGATGGTGGTGGTCTCGAACGGTACCTACAACATCGCCTCGGCCGCCGACTCGATCTTGATCGATCGCGGCATCCGAGTGGTCGGGCTGCACGGCCCCGCCAATACGATCGTCTGGGGGACGGGGAGCCTGAGCGCGGCCGTCTATAGCGGATTCGACCTCGATCATCCCGGCGCGGTCGTGGAGGGATTCACCGTCGGCAATTTCAACACGGGTGTCATGCTGCACCGCGGCGTGCTGCGCAACAGCATCATCCGCAACAATTCCGGAGCCACGACCCGGCCGAATGCCGAGGGCCGCGGCAATTACAGCGGGGTCGGCGGCGGACTGATCATGCATGGAGGCCTTGTCGAATACTGCCAGATCGTGAGCAATTCGGTCTCCAGCACCGGTTGCGGCGGTGGCGGTGCGCTGATCACCAGCGGCATGATGCGCAATTGCACGATCGCCTATAACATCTGCCCCGGCGGATCCTATGCCAAGGGCGGCGGTATCATGCTCAGCGATGTCTATTCACAGGCGACCTTGCGCAATTGTCTTGTGATGGGCAATGCGATGGGAACGTCGCAGTACACAGCCGGGGCTGGTGCGATGGTCTTGCAGGGGGGGCGTGTTGAAAACTGCACGATCGTCGACAACGACGTCCGGCAGACCCATCCCAAGGGGATCGGGCGTGATGGTGGCATCCACTGGACGCGGGGGACGGTCGTCAATTCGATCATCGACGGCAACACGATTTTCGCGACCCAGACCAACAACGTGAGTGCCGGGCTGAGTTCCTACAGTTCGAGTTGCGCGCCGGAGTTGACGGCGGGGGTCAATGGCAATATTTCGGATCCCCCGCAGTTTGTCGACCGGGCCGGCGGGAATTACCGCCTCGCCAAGGGATCGCCGGGCCTCAACCAGGGCGTGAACCTGGCGTGGATGGACGCCGCCGCCGTCGATTTGGACAACCACCCCCGCGTCCGCACGCTCCGAGTCGACATGGGGTGCTACGAATATATGCCGCCGCCGGGCAGCATAATCCTCCTGCGGTAAAGAAGGGCAACGCGCGCAAAATGGAACACAGACCTCGCATCGGAACGATTCTGGCGCTGCTGGCGGGGCTCGGCGCGGCAGGGCATGGCGCAGCGATGTCGTTGGATTTCGACGAGCACGGCACGGCCGTGCTCGAGAACCGGCTGATCCAACTGCGCGTCTCGAACCGGCCCGAGAGCACGCAGGGGGTAACGGGCTGGCATTTCAAGCCGACCGGCTTCGAGATGATCGATGTGCTCTACTACCATCTTGAGGCCGGGCATCTGGCGGGGCTGCGCTGGGACGGCGCGGCGCTCGGAGCGGTCCAGGCCGGCACCCCCGCCACCGGCGACCTGTTCGTGCCGCGCGTCGCGGCGCGGACGGACGACGGGCGCGCCCTGGTCCTGCGTCAGAGCACCGAAGACGCCTACCGGCTGACCCGGACGATGATCCTGCGCCGTGACCATGCCGCCGTCGAAATCCACCTGGCGCTGGAGAATCTTGGCGCGCCGCCACGGGGCTTCAGCCTGCGGCTGCACAACGTCCTCAGTCCCGGGGCCCGCGGTCAGTACCAGTCGCGCCACGACCGGATTCTCCTCGCGACGGCCGACGGGCCGCTGACCTGGGACCACACCCTCTCGCGCGACGCCTTCGAGGCACGCTATGGCTCGACCACGCTGCTGATGACCGGGTTCGAACGGGAGGAAGGCTCGATGTGGCTCGGCCGCGGCCGGGCCGCCAAGACGACGCTGGCCGCTCCCTTCGCGGTCCAGCTCAACCCGGAGAACGGTGACGGGATGCTGCTCCTGGGCGACGAGCGGCTGCTGGGTTTCTACACGTCACCCGGCCAGACACTCGAACCGGCGTTCCGTCCCGTCAGCCTGGCGCCGGGCGAGCGCTGGGAGACGACCTTTGTCTTTGCGTCATTCGGGAGCACCGATGCCGAGGCCATCCATGCGGCCACGCCGCTCTATCTGGCGACCGCTCCGGTGCAGCATGCCGATGGTCGGTTGCAGACCACGCTCCACCCGCTTTTCACGGGCACACTGCGCGTGCTGGGCGCGGACGGCAAAGTCGCGGCGGAGTCGCCTGCCGCGCCCGACACCGCGGTGCGGATCGACGCGGCGGTTGGCACAAGCTGGCAACTGGTTGCGCTTGACAGCGAGGGGGCCGAGATCGGGCGGATCGCGTCGGCTGATGGCGGCGTGGCCCGGTTGTTCCAGCCGACGGTCGACGACCGTCCGCCGGTCAAACCTGCCATCGATCCTGCCACGGAGGTCTACCGCGATCCCGCGCAGGCCGAGGCGATCCGCGCCCTGGTTGCCGGGCGCGACTTCGTGGTTCAGTGCGACACCACGGCGCCGCCCGCCGTGCGCGAACTGGCGGCCCGAACCGCGCGCCACCTGGGCGTGGGACTGGCCGAGACCCCGCGCTACCGCGGCCGGATGATCGCCTTCGGCAGCGTCGCCGACAGCGTGCCGGTTCGCAACGCCGGCCTGCTGAAAAGCAGCCTCGATGCCGCATGGCCCGGTGCCGGGCGCGGCGCGATCCTCTACTACGAGACCTATGAGGGATCGGGCGCGGCGCTGCTGGTGGTCGGTGGCAGCGATGCCGACGGGGCACTCCGCGCGGCCCGGGCGTTCCATGAGTATGTCGCGGGCGAACCGGCCGCCGCGGGCTTCGACCTGTGGGTCAAGCCGCTGGCCGCCAAGGGGATGGTCTGGGATCGGCCCCGGGCGGAAGCGCGGGAGGCGCCAATTGTCCTGAGCTCGGCGCGCCACGAATACGAGTGCGCCCAGGTCATGCTCACGGCCTATGAGCGGCTGACGGACATCATCGTTGAGCTTGCACCACTGGTGCACGAGGAGAGCGGCGAGTCGCTCGTCGTGCCGCGTTCGACGGCCGCGCGCCGCAGTCACGGGCCGCTGGCGGTGCGCTGGGCGCAGCCGTTCCCGCTGCAGAGCGAGGCCGGCTGGCCGGGCGTTCCCGACGGACTGCTGTTCCGGCCGCCGCCGGCCATTCCGGCGGGCGAGTCGCGGGTCCTCTGGCTCACGACGCGGGTCGAGCACAACGCCCGGCCGGGCCGCTACCGCGGCGCCTTGAAGGTGTCCGCCGGCGGCATGGCGCGGACGCTGCCGATCGAGTTGACGGTGCACGACTTCGCGCTGCCCGACAACGGCATGGGGGCCGAGGCCTACATGACCCCCGGTCTGGCGGCTCCGGTCGGCGCCTCGCCCAACGCGGCGCGCGCCCATTTCCAGCGGCTCGTGCAGCGGCTGGCCGACCACCGCTTCAACATGATCTTCCTGGACGGCTTCGACGGCCTGCTGCGGTACCATTTCAGTCCCTCGGGGGCTTTCAAGGGGATCGACGAGCCGGGAGTGCTGGCGAACAGTGACGGCACGATCCTGCTCGACACCTCGCGGCTCGACGAGCTCGTGGCGTTGGCCGACCAGGCGGCGAAGCCGGTCGAATTGACGTTCAATATCCGCTACGGCGACATCGTCGGCGGGCGGGCGGCGCTGCTGCGCGCCCTGCCGGACCGCTACGCCGCCCAGCCGACGGCGGAAGGGCCTGTCAAGGCCGATCCTGCCGCCCGCGAGCTGTGCGTCCTCTTCCGCGATTACCTGGAGCGCCGCGGACTGCTGCCGCGCGTGATCGTCAAGGTCGCCGACGAGCCGCCCGGCTTCGATTACTGGTGGGATCAACTGGCGGCCGACGCGGTCGCCGCGCGCCTGCCGGTGTCGACGGCGTTCAACAGCATCGACTGGCGGCAGGCGGAGCGGTCACTGGGGACGGTGATGGCCTCCTTCAAGCCGCTCTACATGCGCTTCGATCCCGACTTCGCGGCGCGGGCGCAGGCGGCCGGACACAAGGTGGGCTGGTACAACTGCGGCCCGCCGCCAGCGCACAACACCGGCGCGTCGCCTGCGGAACTGCGGAGCTACTACTGGCAGGCC
>JAAYZJ010000220.1 GCA_012514915.1 Lentisphaerota bacterium
GTAGCCGAACTCGCCGCCGGGGAAGCCCATGCGGTGGAGGCAGAAGAGCTGCTCGCCGATCTTCTTGTCGCGGATCAGCGCGTCGGCGCGCGCGGCCGGCTCGGTGAAGTAGTGATTGAGGTTGCAGCCGAGGTAGCGATCCTGCTGCGCGGCAAAGGCCACCATCTCGCGGGCCTCCTCGATGCGGTTCGAGATCGGCTTCTCGACCAGGACATGCTTGCCGGCCGCCAGCGCCTCCATCGTCGGCGCGTAGTGCCAGCCGCCGTTCTCGTCGCCCCCCGTGCAGACGTCGACGATCTCGATCTCGGGGTGCGCCGCCAGCATCTCGCGCAGCGAGTCGTAGGCCGGCACCTTCAGATCGCCGGCCAGCTTGTCGGCCCGCTCGCGGACGACATCGCAGACCGCGACCAGATCGGCCAGCGCATCCTTCTGGTGACTCTTCGCGTGCGTGGTTCCGATGCCGCGCGCGCCGACGACAGCGACTTTCAAGGCCATGGTGCTCAAACTCCCCTGCGCGGAATCGCGCAAATGCCGATATTATAGGGCATGGGCCGACGAGGCGCCATTGACAAAACGGGCAAAAACTAGCACAATCTTCTCACCTGCCATGACCCCCGCCGAGCCACGGAAAATCCGATCCGCCGCGGTCTTCCGCGACCACGACATGCCGATCGCCGTGATGCGCATGCACAACCACGGCCAGGCGGCGCTGCACAGCCACGACTTCCACGAGCTGGTCCTGATTACGGGCGGGGCCGGCCAGCACATCACGGCGGGCGGCGCCTATCCCCTGAAAATCGGCGATGTCTTTCTGATCCGCGGCAGCACCCGTCACGGCTACGCCGAGACCGACAACCTCGATCTGGTCAACATCCTCTTCAACCCGCGGCAGGCACGCCTGCCGCTGGCCGAACTCGATCTCGGATCCGTGCCCGGCTACCACGCCCTGTTCAAGATCGAGCCGCGCCTGCGCCAGACGGGCCGCGACGGGCTGCGGCTCGGGCTCACGGCGGCCCAGCTCGAGCTGGCCGCCGCGATCGTCGGCGACCTCGAGGCGGAACTGCAGGCGCGCCGCCCCGGCGGGCGCTTCATGGCCTGCGGCCACCTGATGCGGCTGATCGGCTTTCTGTCGCGATGCTACTCGGCCCTGCAGGAGCGGCGGGCGACACCGGTGCTGGGCATCAGCCGCGCGCTGAGCCACATCGAACAGCATTACGCCGAACCGCTCACCGTCGCCCAGCTCGCGCGCGTGGCCGGCATGTCCGAAAGCACCTTCATGCGGCGCTTCCGCGACGCCGTCGGCCGCGCGCCGGTCGACACCCTGGTCCACACGCGCATCGCCCGCGCCTGCGAACGGCTGCGGCACGACGACGACCTCAAGCTGGCGGCCATCGCCGACGCTTGCGGCTTCGCTGACGCCAGCTACTTCAGCCGCCTCTTCCGCCGCGTCATGGGCTGCACCCCGCGCGCCTACCGCGCGCTGGCCGCCGCCCCGTTGCGGTGACTTGCCGATGGATTGGCACGGCACCGAGAGGCGGGCAAAACGCGAAAGGCTTGGTTCTTCGTTGCCGACGGGGCTCAACAGGACACATGCGCCCGCACCGAGGCTTGACGAACCGGCGACTTTCTGCCAC
>JAAYZJ010000221.1 GCA_012514915.1 Lentisphaerota bacterium
ATCTCCATCACGCCGTGGGCGAACTCCGGCGCGAGGACGACCTCGGCATAGTTTCCGGCGATCAGACGCGCGGTATCCAGGTCGCATTCGCGGTTCAGGGCGATGCAGCCGCCGAAGGCCGCGAGGCGGTCGGCCCGGTTGGCGCGGAAGTAGGCCTCTGCGAGCGTGTCGGCACGGGCGACGCCGCAGGGGTTGTTGTGCTTGACGATCACCGCGCAAGGCCTGTCGGCCAGGTAGCGGAGGATATTGAGCGCGTTGTCGGCGTCGGTGAAGTTGATCTTGCCCGGGTGCTTGCCGAACTGGAGCAGTTCGGGGTCGGAGGCCAGGTGGCGGCCGGGCTGGATGGAAACGACGCCGGCGAGCGCCAGGTTGCCGTTGACGAGCTTATAGAGGGCGGCGGGCTGGTCGGGGTTCTCGCCATAGCGGAGTCCGCGGACCTCGTCACCGATTTTCCAGACGACCTTCTCATAGCGCAGCGTCTGCCGGTCGGTGCCGGTGCCGAAGCTGATTTCCAGATCCGGCGGGAAGGGGTCGTCGAGGATGGTTCGGTAGGCGGCTTTCAAATCCTTCGGTGTCATCGCGGTCTCCGGGCGTGTCTAGCGGAAAAGAGAATCAATTATGTCGCAAAGCCCGCGAAAAGGAAAGCGAAGAAGACGGTGCGAAGAAGACGGTGCGGGGAGTTCTATAGTTCAAAAATTCGGGAGTTCTAAAGTTCGGGAGTTCGTCGTGGCGCTGTCGGGCGCTTTCTTGCACGAGGGGGTGCGAGCGCAATGTTGACAGGATTACAGGATTTTCAGGATGTCCCGCTTCGCGGGCGAAGGTCCGTGGGAATGTTCAGACGATACCGTCCCGAACTGGCTCTGACCACCGCAGGCAGCGCGCGCAATCGAAATGAGACGTCTGGATTGCGGATGCCGATGTTTCCCACTGCGGCTAGGCGAGACGCCGTCGCCCCACCTGTTCATTTGGAACGCGGTATGCTAATAAGGATGCGCGTGGGCGGAGCCTAATCGCCCGAAGTGTGTCCACCTCCGCGAACCTTTTGAATCGGAAGCGATGACGATACATGCCTTTCAACTGCCGTCGGGAGACGGCTGGCTGCATGCCACCTTGACCCTGCCCCCGCGGCCGCAGGCGCGGGCCGCCGTGCTGATCTGTCCGCCCCTGGTGGAGGAACGCAAAGCGAGCCAGCGGGCGATGGTCGACGGCGCGCGCCATCTGGCGGAGGCCGCGGCCTGCGTGGTCCTGCGGATCGACTATCGGGGCTGCGGCGATTCGTCGGGGATGTTCGAGGCCACCGGCGTCGGCGACTGGCGATCCGACACCGAGAGGGCTGCCGACTGGCTGCGGGCTGCCTTTCCCGGCCTGCCGCAAATCCGGCTGGGCATCCGAGCCGGCGCGCTGCTGGCCGGCACGGAAGACACCGACGCGTCGGCCATGGTCATCTGGGAGCCTGTCGCCGGCGAGGCCTTCATCCGGCAGCTTCTGCAGCGGCGCATGGTCAACGACATGATCGCCTACGGCCGTGCCCGCGCCTCACGCGCGGCGCTGGACGCCACCCTGAAGCAGGGGGGGAGCGTGGATCTGGACGGCTACACCGTGACCGGCGCGCAGGTTGCCGGGCTGGCCGCCTTGCCCCTGCCCGCGACGCGCCTGCCGGGGCTGGTCATCCTGACGGGCGCCGACACGCGTGTCCAGGGCGTTCTGAGCGAACAATCGCCGTCGCTCGAATGCGTGACGCACCGCCTGGCGCCGTTCTGGAACAGCGTCGGCCATGTCGATACCCAGCCCCTGGCCGAGGCCACCAGCCAGTGGATTCAGAAGCACTTCGACACGTTGCATGCCATCTCCCCTGTCAGCCTCCCCTCCCCTGTCGCCCCGCTGGAGGCACCGGTCACGATCCCGGCGCGGGAGGGTGAACTGCGGGCGATCCTGCACCGCCCCCCGGTGGATCCTCCGCGCGAGGCGTTTCTCTTTCTCGGGGGCTGGTCGGGCGACCGCCAAGGCCCGCACCGCCTCTTTCTCCGGTTCGCGCGCCGTCTGGCGGAGGCGGGCCACCTGTGCCTGCGGATGGACTACCGCGGCCGCGGTG
>JAAYZJ010000015.1 GCA_012514915.1 Lentisphaerota bacterium
ACATCGACATGCTCCACCAGAAGGCCGGCTCGCGCCATGTGATCGAGGTTCACGGCTCGCCGCTTCACCACCACTGCATCGGCTGCGGGCGCGAGGCGACCTTCGCGGAGGTTTGCGCACTGCTGCAGCAGGAGCGGGTTGCGCGGTGCAGTGCCTGTGGCGCGGCCTACAAGCCCGACATCACGTTCTTCGGCGAAGCCCTGCCCGAGGCCGCACTGGAGGCCGCCGTGGCACAGGCGCGCCGTGCCGATCTGATGCTGGTGTTGGGAACCTCGCTGACGGTATTTCCCGCGGCCGCGCTGCCCGAGGAGACGCTGCGGGCTGGTGGCCAACTGGTGATCGTCAACGCCCAGCCGACCCCGCTGGATCACCGGGCGCGCCTTCGCCTGTCCGACCTTGCCGACTTTGCAAAGAGTGTTGGCGAGTGGCTGACGTCATACGACCAAATTGCTCCTCGTTTTCCGTCGTAGATTCGCTAAACTACCCGGCCGGTGCGCGAGGGACGGATTCCTCCCCCGCGCCACAGGGACGGGACCGGGACAAGGATGCTTCAATGAACTGGATTCATCTCGATTTGAAGGGCATGATGCCCGGCGTGGAGGCCATGCTGCGCTGGATCGACTGGCTGGCCGCGGCGGGATTCGACGGCGTAGTCATGGAGTACGAGGACCGCCTGCCCTGGCGCGTCCTGCCGGGCCTGTACCGCGAGGCGCTCACGCCGGAGGAGTGGCAGCGCGTCTGGGCGCGCGCCCGCGAGCGCGGGATGCAAATCGCCCCGCTCATGCAGACGCAGGGGCATCTGGAATGGGTGCTCATGCACGACGAGTACGCCCATCTGCGCGAAGACGGCCACTGGAACGAGATCTGCCCCAGCCGCCCCGAAGCACAGAACCTGCTGCGCGCGTGGCTCGATGAGGTGCTCGCGCGCCATCCCGATGGCCGCTACATCCACCTCGGCGGCGACGAGACCTGGCATTTGGGAACCTGCCCGGACTGTCGTCGCCGGGCAGAAGCGTCGCCGCATGGCCGGATGGGCATTCTGCTCGAACATGTGGGGGGCCTCTGCCGGTACGTGACGTCCCGCGGCCGGCTTCCCATGATTTGGGCCGACATGTTCTGGCGCACCAACACCTGGTCGGCCGAGGCGTTGCCGCCCGAAACCATCCTGATCGACTGGCAGTACGGCTCCGGTGGCAACTGGCCGTCGCTGGCCGCGCTGCAGCGTCTGGAGCACCCCGTCTGGGGTGCGTCGGCCATCCGCAGCGGGTTCGACGCCAAGTACGCCCTGGCGCCGCTCGGCATGCGCGTGGACAACATCCTCGCCTGGGAACGTCTGCGCCGGGCCGGTTCGGTCGAGCACCTGTTGCACACCTTCTGGGCCCGGACCAACTCGCTGACACCCAACTACGGTCCGTGGGAGGGGTGGCTGCCCGGTTTTCTCGCCGCCGCCGATGCCGCCGCCTGGGAGCGTCACCCGCTCAAGCCGTTGTGCGACGAAGTCGACGAGGCGATGACAGCTCCGGAATGGACCGACCTCGATCCGCTGATCGGCCGCCTCGAGTCCTTCACGCACGACGATTCGCTGGTGCGGGACTGCGTCGCCTGGTGGGTGCTGTCGCTGCAGCAGCGTCAGGCGGTCCACCACGCGGTGGAAGTCGCGCTCCGCAATCCGGCCTACGAGGCGGTCGCCCCGTATCGTGGCATCGATCCCGATGCCCTGGCGGCCCGCCGGAAAACGGCCAGCCAGTATCGCGGGCAAGCCGAGGCCTGGCGCCAGTCGGCCCTCGCCTGGCTGAAGGCGCACGGCTACAGCGATGTTCCCGAGTATCTGGCGAGCAAGATGGCGGGCATCGAGCGTTGCCTGGCCATGACGCCGGGTGTCTGAGCTCGTCGAGTCGCTTGGCTGCCAGCAAGCGGTCGGGACGGAGCCCGACCCTCCAGTTCCGCTCAAAACTGGAGGGACGACCTCTGTGTCGTCCGCCGCAAACCGGTCGGGACGGAGCCCGACCCTCCAGGTCCGGGTACGATGCGCAGATGCAAGGCTAACGAGTGCCGTTTACGGGCGGATGTACCCATCGAGCACGCGCAGCGCCGTGTCGACCTGCCCCATCGGCGCCGAGACCTGGGCGCCGTCGACGCGATCCGCGACCCGTTCCAGCACGGATCGGGTCATCTCGATCCCCGCCGCGCGGGCCGATTCGCGGTCGGGGCAGGCCGCCATGCGGGTGATCACGGCGTCGGGCACGACCACGCCCGGCACTTCGTTGCGCATGAACTCGGCGTTCTTCAGGCTGATCAGCGGAAACAGACCGGCCAGGATCGGCACGCGCCGCGGCGCGTTCGCCGCCAGGTCGAGGAACCGCAGCAGGGCGTCGGGATCGAAAACCGGCTGCGTGATCACGTATTCTGCTCCGGCCTCGATTTTACGGAACAACCGGTCGACTTCGTGGCGCAGGTCGAGCGCGCACGGGTTGGCGCCCACGCCGATCAACATCGCCGCAGGCGGTGTGATCGGATGGCGCGACAGGTCGAAGCCGCAATTGAGGCTGTGGATCAGCCGCGTCAGGCCGACTGCGTCGACCTCGAACACGCCGCGGACCTCCGTGGCCATCCCCACCGCCTTGGGCGGATCGCCGGTGATGACCAGCAGGTTGCGGATGCCGGCGGCGGCCGCGCCGAGGATGTCCGACTGCATGCCGAGCAAGTTGCGGTCGCGGCAGCAGTAGTGGGGGACGGGTTCGATCGACAGTCCCGCCTGCCGGATCAGCATGGCGGCGACCAGCGGCGCGACGCGCGCCGTCGCGCGCGGGCCGTCCGGGATGTTGATGGCGTCGACGCCGGCGGCCTCGCATTGCCGCGCCTTGTCGATCATCGCGGTCATGTCGGGGCCTTTGGGCGAGAGAATCTCGACACTGCTGACCCGCTCGCCACGCGCCAGCCTGGCACCCAGCCGCGATTTGTCCGCCTGCGCCACCGCCTCGGTCATGGGCGTCTCCTCGCGGGTGTTCACGGCCTGCAGGCCGGGGGTAGGGGACTGGAATTCGCCCAGGCATTTGAGTGTCTGAGCCAGCACCCGGATGTGTTCGGCGGTTGTGCCGCAGCAGCCGCCGACCCCCCGGACGCCCAGGTGGATAAACGCCTTGGCTTTCTCCGTGAAATATTCGGGGCCCGCCAGATAGAGCATGCGACCGCCGACCTGCTGGGGAAAGCCGGCGTTCGGCTTGACGAGCAGCGGCTTGGTCAGCCGAGGCAGCATCGTCTGGACGATCTTGAGCAGGCCGGTCGGGCCGACCGCGCAGTTCAGTCCGACCGTGTCGATGTTCGGGTCGGCCTCGAGCAGTTCCATGATCGTCGTGACCGACAGCCCCGTCGCCGTCTCGCCGCGGCCGTCGACCGTCACCGAGGCATGCACGGGAAGTCCCGTGGCCCGCGCGGCGCGGGCGGCCACCTGGATTTCGCGCGCATCGGAGAAGGTCTCCAGAAAGATCAGATCGGCGCCGGCACCGGCCAGCGCCTGCATCTGTTCGGCAAAGGCGGCCTCGATTTCAGGGGCCAGCGCCTCGGTTAGTTTGGCGGCAATCTCCTGGCACGGGCCGACATCGCCACCCACCAGGCGGCCGGGGCCCGCCGCCTCGCGCGCCAGCCGCACGGCAGCCGCGTTGATCGCGGCCACCCGGTCGGCCAGGCCGAAGCCCCGCAGCTTCACGCGGTTGGCGCCAAACGTGTTGGTCAACAGCAGGTCGGCGCCGGCCTCGCCATAGGCGCGGTGGATGCCGCTGATCAACGCCGGGTTGGTCAGCACCAATTCCTCGTAGCAGGCATTGACGAAGACGCCTGCCTCATAGATGGCCGTCCCCATGGCGCCATCGAGGATCAGGGGGCGTTGATTCAACTGTTGCAGATACGTGCTCATGGAACCAGAATGTAACACCGTGCGCCGCGCAAATGCCAGCCGTGTTTTCGCGCCGGGAGCATCCCCGTTTGGATAACTTGCGTTTCTGGTCGTTTTCGCACC
>JAAYZJ010000222.1 GCA_012514915.1 Lentisphaerota bacterium
AGGCTTTCGTGCGGAGGGTGACGAACTCCCGCTTCAGCCGCAGCCCGGCCACGTCGTAGAGCGCGTTGATCTCCGCGCGCCGCTTCTCCGACGCGGTCAGGCGCGCAAAGGTGGCGGTCAGGTCGGGAACCCGTCCCTCGTGCCGGGTCAGCCGCTTGCAGTTCCCCTTGACGGGCCAGACCAGCCCCAGTCTCTCCTTGCCGGCCGGCTCGACGCCGCCCGCACCCTGCAGATGCACCTGGAATGCCTGGGAGGCATCGTGGAACCCCGCGGTCTGCGTCCAGAAGAAACGCTTCTGCCGCCGATTCGGCAGACCGGTGAAGGGTGCGTTGGTGCCAAGGCTGCCGCCGAGGAGCCCGGCATCGGTGAGTGTCAGGAGTTCGTGGGCCGTCGGCAGGCGCCACTCGCCCGGCTTGGATCGGTCCGCGAGACCCTCCACGCCGCCCGCGGCCAGGCGGAGGCAGGCGCCCACGGCCGCTTCCCAGGCGTTGGTGCCCAGCGCATCGGCCTGGCGCAGCCAGACGAGCCCCGTCCCCAGGTCCGTCACCGTGCCGTCGCCCCCGTCGCGGAACCGCGCGGCGCCCGCGGGTCGATCCGCTCCATGCGCCGGCAGGAGCACTCCCGCGCCGAGCAGGAGTAGGAGAACACCCCGCGCCAGCCGCCGGTTGCGCTTGCACACCCGATCAGTCGGGCCGGCGTCGTGTCCCGCCATCTTGCGGGCCTCGCCGGAGGCCAGCCGCGTGCCGCCCGGCGCGGCAATCAACGCGGGAATGTGGGGGGTGTGAACGCCGGCGGCATCGCCGGTGAACACGTCGGCGACGGGAGGCGCGGCGAGGGGGGGGCATGCGGTCATGGCGACATCCTTTCTCGTTTCCGGTTATTGCACGGCGGCAAGCGGATGATGGCGGCGGCTTCCGGCGGCGAGAACCGCATGCGCATGGCGGGCGAAGAGTCCGCGCCAGTCGCCGCGATACTGCTCCAGAATCGTTCGTCCCATGTCCAGCCAGTCACCGCAGTGGAACAGCGCGCGGGCCAGTGAGATCTCGCGCAGGCTGGCGGTGCGGGCTTCCGGTTCCGGCCCCGCCGGCAGGCTCGTCAGCGCGTGTCCGCTCATGCCGGGTTGCGCCAGCAGGCCATGCAGCACCGGCGCGGCGGCGGAATCGCCCAGTTGCTCGAGCGCCCGTGCGACGGCGCGGTGGTGCGACAGCGTCGCG
This sequence comes from Lentisphaerota bacterium, assembly GCA_012514915.1. GTDB lineage: Bacteria > Verrucomicrobiota > Kiritimatiellia > RFP12 > JAAYLN01 > JAAYLN01. Next base: position 1,215 of record JAAYZJ010000222.1, read on the forward strand.
TCGGCATCCAGGCACCCGGCCAGCCGCAAAATGGCCGGGACGGCCCGGCGGTCGCGGGCCGCGCCCAACGCCAGAACCAGTTGGTCAACGGGCGTCGGCAGGTAGGCAAAATCCGCCATGCGGCCCTGGAAGATCTTTTCGTCCCAGGCCTCCACCTGCTCCAGCGCGTCAATCAGGCAGGGAACGACCGAGGTGTCGCCCAGCGTGGCGAGAACCTGGGCGAGCTGGATCCGCGCCGGGCCCGATGCCCGCGCCCAGGCGTCGCGCAGCGGCGCCCGCGCCCGATCGGCATGGCTCAGCATAATGGCCAGCGG
>JAAYZJ010000223.1 GCA_012514915.1 Lentisphaerota bacterium
CCCGGGCTCCGTGAACATTCCCATGAGCCAATTCCGCAAGCGGCTCGGCGAGATCGCCCGCGACCGGCCGGCCGTGCTGGTCTGCCAGGTCGGATTGCGCGCCTACATTGCCGAACGGATCCTGAGGCAGCACGGAGTCGATGCGTACACGCTGTCGGGCGGCTACCTCACCTGGAGGCAGTTCCATCCCCAGCCGCTCCCGGCGCGCATGAACACGCCATCCGTCCCGCCCGCCGCGGCGGTGGCCGCTCCGGCCGATGCGCCCCTGCCGGAACTCGACGTGCGGGCGATGGCGTGCCCGGGGCCGGTCGTCAAGCTGAAACAGCAGATCGACACGATGGCCGACGGTGCAGCGCTGCGTCTGATTGCGCCCCTCTCGTTCGCGTCCGACCTCGCGAGCTGGACGGCATCGAGTGGCCATACGCTGGCCGCGATTGACAAGCGTTCCGATCACCTCGAGGCGCTGATCCGCAAGGGATGCACCATGACGCCGGCAACGGCGGCGGTCCCCGGGACGGGCGGCCATTCCGCGGCGATCGTCCTCTTCAGCAACGATCTGGACAAGGCGCTGGCGGCGCTGATCCTCGCCTGCGGGATGGCGGCTTCCGGCGCGCAGGTGGGAATCTTCTTCACCTTCTGGGGGCTGTCGGTCCTGCGCCGCGATCCGGCGCCCGCCGTGCGTAAGTCACTGATGGCCCGTATGTTCGGGCTGATGCTGCCGAAGGGGGCGACCCGACTGGCGCTTTCCAAAATGCACATGGGCGGCATGGGCACGGCCATGATGAAGCAGGTCATGGCTGGCCAACATGTGCCCTCGCTTCCCGAACTGCTGAACCAGGCGCGCGGGCTGGGCGTGAAATTCATCGCCTGCGACATGGCGATGGGCGTGATGGGTATCACGCGCGAAGAGCTCATCGAGGTCGATGAAGTCGCCGGCGTGGCCGGGTTTGTCGAAATGGCCCGCCACAGCGGCACGACGCTGTTCATCTAGCGACGGCGTCGGAGCGCAAGATGACGCGGAAAAACATACAACCGGATCCCCTGCCACCGGCGGTGTTTGACGGCATCGCCGGCGTCATCCGCCTGCTCGGGCACGCGCAGCGCCTGCGGATCGTGGAATATCTCGATCTGCACGGCGAGCGCGCCGCCGGCGACATCGTCGCGGGGATCGGCGGCCATCAGGCGGCGGTCTCGCAGCATCTCAACCAGATGCGTGCCGCCGGCATCATCGGCGCGCGGCGCCAGGGCCGCCGGGTGTTCTACCGCCTCGCCGCCGAAAGCCCCGTCACGATCCTCAACTGCATCCGCCGCCAGTACCAGGCAGTGGCTGCGGCTGCCGCGTCGCCGGCTCCATCGCGCCCCGTCAGCGGATGAGCATCAGGGTTGAAACGGCCGTGTAGAAACCCTTGGTTCCCGCGCCCGGCAACCCGTTCTTGGAGGTTCCGTACCAGGCGACTTCGAGCCGATCCGCCGGGAAATCGGGATGGGTGGCGGCATACCGCAGCCCCGAGGTCATCCCCGACGCCAGCCGGGCCTCCACCTCGCCCAGCGGCATGTGGTGCCAGACCGCGATGCGCCCCCCGCCGCCAGAGGCGACATCGAGGTTCGACAGCCCCCCATTTGCACGCAACATGCCGGTCCCGGTTAGCCGGCGGGCGGCCAGGAAGATGGCGCCGCCACTGCCGCCGCCGCCACCGTAGTATGAGCCGTGCCAGCCGTCAGCCGTGATCAGGCCATCGACCCGCAACTCGCCACCCACCCGCAGATGCACGGCGCCGCCACCATTGCCACCGACGGTGTAGCCATTGGCCCCGCCGTAACCGTTCCACCCCGCCGCACTGCCGGGCAGCAGCGGCAGCACGGCGCTGCCATAGGCAGGTCCGCCCGCCGTGCCGCCCCCCTTGCCGCCGTACCCGCCGCCCTGGTAGCCATTGGCCCCCTCGCCGGGGCCGATCTCGCCAACGTTCGACGCGTGATAGCCCCGTCCATCCGCGTCGATACCGCCGCCGGAGGCCAGCGTCGCATGGCGTCCGACCATCAACCCGGCGATCGCCGCGTTGGTCGGATGGGCCTGCGGACAGATCCACGAATCGGCATAAACCTTCAGATCGCGCCCGACCGTCACCTGCGTCCCGTAGCGCTCCGCAGGCGCGTTGGTTGCCGCGGCGACCAGCGTCATGACGGCGCCGTTGGTCAGGATCAGATCATTGGCCACCGCCAGGGTGAAGCCCTCGGGCCACGTCAGCACGCAGTTGTCGAGGGTCAAATCCGCCGGTGTCCACGTGGCCTGGTCGGGAACGACCAACCGCACATGCCAGAAGCGCTGCTTATCCAGCGTTTCGGTGAGGAACAGTAGGTCGGGCAGCCAGAGTGTGCCCATCTGCGCGTCGATCGTAAAGGACGTGCCATAGGTCGTCAATGGATACGCGTAGCCGGTGAAGCGCACCCCCGGTACCGGGTTCTGCAAGGCCGCCTGCGCCGCGGCATCGTAATGGATCGCGATGCGCCCGCCGCCGCCGCAACCTCCGTAGTAGTTTCCCTGACCTCCATCGACGGCCAGCCGACCGTTATCGCTTCCTTCGAAGGTGGTGCATTGCACGAGGATGCTTCCGCCAGAACCCGCAGGCCCGTGCGTCGTCGTGCCATGCCCGCCCTTGGCGGTCAACGTGCCGTCAATGACGGCACGACCGCCGACATGCAGGCGGATGGCTCCCCCGCCGCGGCCGGCCAAGGTGGCCGAACGGCCTGCCGACCCGGCCAGCATTGGCCATTCGGCATCGCCGTAGGCGTACCCAAAGATTTTGCCGCCAAACCCCATCCCGCCATGCCCACCATGCCCGGCGCCACCGCTGTCGTAGGGAACACCCGGGCCGAATCCGCGCGTGTAGCCGCGCATGTCGGCGTCGATGCCGCCCGTCGCGGCGATCAACAAGTCAGCTTCCACGCCGATCTTGACCGCCGCCCCGTTCGTGGGATGGGCAACGGGCACGATCCACGACCCTTCGAAGACGTGCAGGCTGCCGCCAACCGTCAATGCGGCACCGGTATCGGTTAGCACGTTTGTCACAGGTGCGGCAAACATGTGCAGCGCACCGTTGTTCGTCAGGACGAGGTCCTGCGTCACGGATACGTCAATTCCTTCCTCCAGGCCAACGACACAGTCGTCGAGCGTTAGTGAAGTGTGCGTCCATTGGGTCCAATCGGCGACCATGAGTTGCACATACTGCAGCCGCTTGGCGGTAAAATCGTTTTCGACCAGGCGCGTGTCGGGCAG
>JAAYZJ010000224.1 GCA_012514915.1 Lentisphaerota bacterium
CCAGTTCAGAAAAAAATATTTTTTCGCTAAGGTGTGGAAAAATCGAAGCATCGACGCTTCGGTATGGTGTCGGGCGGTCATGGGGACCGGCCCGCAACCCAACGAGGTGTCAAAATGAGTCTGAATCTGAATCATGTGATCCTCGCGGGCAATCTGACCCGCGATCCCGTGCTGCGCAAGCTGCCATCGGGAATGTCCGTCGCCGAATTCGGACTGGCGATCGACGACAAGTACACGGCCAGGGACGGCAATGTGGTCGAGCAGGTCTGCTTTGTCGACATCGTCGCCTGGGCCCGGAACGCCGAGAACGCCCACGCCTACCTACACAAGGGGGATGGGCTGCTGGTGGAGGGGATGCTGGAGTACGATGCCTGGCAGAACGACAAGGGCGAGAAGCGCAACCGCCTGCGTGTGCGCGCCCGGCGCTTCCATTTCGTCGGCGGGCGCCGTCGCGACGAGCAGGCTGCGCCGGACGCGCCGAACGCACCCGCCCAGGCCATGGCAATCGCGGAACCGTCCGCGGCCACCGATGCCATGCCTTTTTAACCACCCCAGAATGCGGTGAAAGAAAGCGAGGTCGGACATGAACGAGAACATGCAGCAGAACGCCGCCAGGACCTACCTGGGCGCGTTGTCCTTCTACCATCCCAACACGGGCGGCAACGGCAGTGCCGTTCAATTCGAGTTGAAACCGGCACGGGGCAACCGCGACGGCTGCTTCTTCATGGTGATGGCCCGGCAGAAGACGGCCCCGACCCGCGCTGCCGACGGCATGCGCCAGGCGGCGACCTTCGACTGGCAGAACCGGCTTACGGTCAAGCTGGGGTTTAATGATGTCTGCAGCCTGCTGCTGGTGCTGCACGGCCGTCAGGAGTGCGTCAACAACGGCAAGGGGTTGTTCCACGACACCCCCGACGCCTCGACCGTCATCCAGTTGCGGCGTGGTTCCGACCATCCCGGCTATGGTCTCGAGGTGTCGCGCAAGGCCAAGCAGAACGGTGCCGAACCGGTCCGGCTTCGCCTGATGCTGACCGAGGCCGAAGCGCTGGGCCTGGCCCTGGTCTTCGAGCAGTCGATGTTGCTGCTCGCCTATGGCACGCCCACGCCCGAAGCCATGCTGCCGGGCGCGCGGGCGCCCGAGGCGTGAGGCGCCGCCCGCGGGGACGCGCGCCCTCCAATTGGATTCTCCGCGTGCTTCTCCGCGTGGACTAATTCCCGTCGCTTGCAGCGCCGGGCACTGTCGCCTAGAACGGATCGTCGAGCGTGATCTCGCCGATGGCCCGGTCATGCTCGGATCGGAAGACCTGGGTGGCCGGGGGCGTCTTCATCATCTTGCGGGTCGCCTGCGTCATGGCGACCAGCAGACGCGTGACGCGGTTGTAGTCGTCCTTGGCCTCGACCTTGTCGATCAAGGGAACCAGATCGGCGTAGGCTTCCATGGCCTTGGTGAAGAGCTTGCCCTTGCGGGCGGCGTCGCCCAGCTTGTTGAGCAGGCGATACTTGTCGGCGGGGATCGCCAGCTCGTAGTGGACCACTGCCTGGGCGTAGCTACCGAGCGCCTGCTGGCAGTCGCCGATCAGTTCGTGGGCCTCGGCCGTCTGCCGGGCACTGAACCCATGCGTCTGCAGCAGCCGGCTGGCCGTTTGCAGGGCCGCCTCCCTCCGCCCGGCCGCCAGTTGTGCGCGGGCGATGCGCGTGAGCATCGCGAGACGCTGGCCCGGTGTCACGCCGGGCTGTGCCTGGCAGCGGTCGTAGACTGCGAGCGCCGCCTGGAGCCGGTCGGTGGGCGGCGTCCAGTCCACCTCGGTGGGATGGAGCAGCGTGTTGACCTGTTCCGTGCAGGCCTCGGCCGCCTGCGCAGGCGTCGCGCCGGGGAGCACGGCCAGCGCCTCGAAGGCGGCGATCGACTCGGTCGTGCGGCGCAGCTCGCGCGCCAACGTGCCGACCCCAAGCAGCGCCTCGGCCCGCTGTGGCTGGCTGATCCCCTCAATCGTCAGCGCCTCGCCGTAGAGCTCCAGCGCCACGTCGTAGGTGTTACCCTGCCGGTAGGTCGCCGCCCGTGCGAGCAACCGCTGGACGCGCGCTTCGGGTGGCAGACCATCCAGCTCCGGCAATGGATCCGCGCCCGGGGGCGGCGGCAGAGGCAGACTGGCGTCGGAAGCGGCTGGCGGCATGCCGGCGGCGTCGGCGGCGCCGAGCTGGTGAATCCAGTCAACCATCGTGGCGCGCATGGCGTCGAGGTCGACTGACTCGGGGTCGATGCTGCCGATCCAGAGCAGGGCGCGGCGGGCCAGTGTCCGCGCGGCGGGCACCTCGGAGGCCAGCGCCGCCGCGGCGCGCTGCCGGAGCAGCGTGGCGTAGCGGACATCGTCGAAGGCCTCGCGCAGCGCCTCCCACGCGATCGTGTCGATGACCCCGTCCAGCGTCGGGTAGACGAGGTTGAAGTTCCGGTAGCGGCCCGGGCCGATGAATTCGTTCCAGATGTGGTAGCCCTCGTACCAGTTGTACTCGTTGATCCCGTCGTAGTTGGCGAGGTAGAGCCGGATGCCCTTGTTGCGCCGCCACACCTCGGGATTCTCCGGTCCGGTGAAGGGGGCCGCGTAGGAGGTGTTGATGGCGCCGCCCGCATGCCAGGTCTCGCTGACCGAGCGGCGGATCGAGGCCGGTTCGTCGTTGGCATCCACCACGAAGGCGGCCCATTCCGCCACGCCCGAGGTGATGAAGATCTTGAAGCCCAGTCGCTGGGCATAGGCGAAGAAGGGAAATTCGTGCCTCACCCCTGACGGGCCGGCCTCGTCCCAGCCGTATAGGTAGATGTCGCGGTGTCCGAGCACCTGCTGCAGCAGGGTTGCCTTGCGGTCGATGTGCGCCCGGTGACGCGCCATCGCGGCCTGGAAGCCCTCGGGGTCGGTCTCGGGGCTGGTGCGCGGATCCTGCAGGCGTTGCACGAACCAGCTGGCGTCCATGGCGCGACCGGCCCAGGCCGGCTTGAGGGGCATGCCCGCCGCGCGCATGACCGCGTAGTGGCGCTTGGCAATATCGTCGTGCTGCGGGTCGTCGAATCCCGGACTGTGGGGATGCAGCATGTTGTGGGCGCGCATATTCCGCATCTCGGCCAGCAGCCGCCGCTCGGCGATGCCGCGGTTCTTGCCCAGCTCGAGCTGGTCGCTCAGGTTGATATGGTGCATGAGCGTACCGTAGTATTCGCGGTCGAGATCGTAGTTCGTCCTGGGGCGGGGCAGCCTGAAGGGATGCACGGTGACCTCCAGGCTCAACGCACCGGCGGGCGCGCCGTCGGCCATCAACTGCAGGCTGCTGGTGTAGCGGCCGGGCGGCGCGTCGTCAGGCGCATGCACCGTTATCCAGAACTGCTGGTTGAGCCCCTCGGTCAGTGGGAGCGGTTGCAGCGTCGTGGCATCGCGGACGGGCTCGATCATGTAGTTGAAGGCGGGCACGTTGTTCTGCAGATCGCGCACGCTGATGTCGACGTAGCGCGGCCCGTCGGGGTAGTCGATCCGCAGCAAGTTGCGGCGCGCCGCCACGTCGACCCGGATCAGGTCGTTGTCGAACAGGAGGAGTTCGGGGGCGAGGGTGGGGAACTCGCGGCCGCCGGCGAAATAGGTGTTCCAGCCGCTCTGCGTCGTGTGCCAGCACTTGACGGCGCGGATCGTGAGCGCCTCTTCAGGAAGGGTGGTGGCGCCCTGGGTCAGCGGTGTCGCGCGGATCTCCAGCGCGGCCACATCGCGGAAAGGACGTAGCATGAAGGTCACACCCTCGTACTCGCCCTGTGCCAGGGAGGTGGTCAGGCGGTCGGTGCCCCGCCCGTCGTGCGGCAGGA
>JAAYZJ010000016.1 GCA_012514915.1 Lentisphaerota bacterium
CTCCGGATACATCTGCACGAGCGTCTCGGTGTCGGTGCGGGCGCGGGAGCGGGTGTAGTCGGAGGGGTTCATGGTGTGGGTGTGTGGGAGTGTGGGAGTGTGGGGGTGTGGGAGTCGGTATCCAGCGTAGGCGCGGCCCGCGCCGGCGTCAAGGCCGGACTGATGCGCCACATGTCGATGGCGACGAGTCTCGTCCCCTTGAACAACGGGACCATCGTGACTTGTCCCGCCATAATCGCAGCCTCCATGTCTGCGGAAACGCGGACGAACCCGAGCGGCTTATCCTCCGGTTTGCGGTCCCGCGGCCAGATCGGCACCTGCACGCCGCCTTCATTTGCATCGTTTGCCATGCTACGCTCTCCTGACTTCAGAACTTCAGAACTTCAGAACTTTAGAACTTTTCATACTGCCCACTGCCCACCGCCCCGCCGGGTACGGCGGGCTCCAGCCGCCTACTTATGCACGATCCCCAGCCCGTTGGCCAGGTTGTAGCGGCGGCGGGCCTCGCCGCCCTCGTCCCAGTACTCCGGATCGTCGAGGCAGTCGGCCAGGTGCCGGAACCAGGAGTCGAGATCGAGCATCCAGCAGTGCGGGCTCACCCGCACGCACTCGATGAACCCCGCCGCCGCCAGGCGCAGGAGCGTGTCGGCCCGCACCGTGCGGTTGCCCGAGACGAAGCCGAGCATGGCCGTCGTCTCCGGCGTCATCCGCACCAGGCGGCAAGGCAGCGGCACGGGCGCGTAGGTGCCATCGGGCTGCTTCGACCAGCGGCACAGCACATGCCGCGACACGGCGTTCTGCGCCCGGTCGGCCGGCATCCAGGCGTGCCGCCCCGGCGCCACGCGCACCATGTCCGGCCGCGCCGCGTCGCGCACCGCCGCCGCCAGCGGCCGGCGACCAGTTTGCAGTTGGCAGTTGGCAGTTGGCAGTGATCCCGCCCCGCCATCCGTCTCCAGCCCCAGCACGAGTTCCTGTTGTTCCAGATTCATAGCCGTGTTTTCCATCATTTTGCCCCCGACTGCCCACTGCCAACTGCCAACTGCCCACTGATTCCCGCCCCAGACGCACAGGAAGGGCCGGGAAAACGCGGGGAAGCCGCCTCCGCGCGTTCTCCCGCCCCGAGACATGGCTCCGGCGTGAGGGGCCTTGCCGGGCCGTGTAGGCGGTCTTTGGCCCGCGCCCGGTTGCGGACCGTGAAGAGCACCTGCCAGAGCTGCCGGGCGGTCGCCCCCATCCAGTCGGTCTTGTGGATCCTGGCGAGCAGGGCGGTGGCGTAGGCGTCGGCCTGCGCGGGGCCGCCGAAGGCCGCCGCCTGGGCGGCACACTCGTCCTTGAGCGCGCGGCGGGCGCGGTCGGCATCGTCGCGCGGGGAGGGCTTGCCCGCCGCCCGCCAGTCGCGCCGGCGCGGCGACCCGCCGGCCAGCTCGATCAGCCGCGCCATCATCGGGCCGTAGTCGCGCTGCGTCAGCGCAGTGAGCCCCGCGCGGCCGAGCGTCTCGCGCACCGTGCGGTGCCGCCAGGCGTCGAAGGTCTCGCCCTCGACGATCCCGACGGCATCCTGGGCCGCGTAGGCGCGCCGCGCCGCGATCGCC
>JAAYZJ010000225.1 GCA_012514915.1 Lentisphaerota bacterium
AGGCGCGGAGCAGGCTCCGCGATAGAAAGCGCGTGCAGGCACGCGCACTCAAAAATGTTTGCGCACGAACAACTGCTGGATGCGTAACATTCGCGCGGTTGCACGCAGTCACATACGCCTTGCCGTAGCCCCTTGTCGGCCGACGATTACGGCGCCCCACCCAACTCCCGAACTTTAGAACTTTAGAACTTTAGAACTCCCGAACTTCCAAACATCTCCCACACTCCCACACGCCGACACGCATCGACACAAGGACAGGCAGGAATGCCTGTCCTACCTTCTCCCGCACGCTGCCACTAGCCAAGGGCCTGGCTTCGTAGTGCAACATACCGTTCTGTGTAGCGCGGGCCGAGCTGCGCCTCGCGCAGATCGAAGCCGAAGGCGCGGCGGCTGACCGCCAGAATCGGCGGCGCCTGCATCCGCTTGGCCACCGCCAGCCCCTGGTGCAGGCTCCACCAACGCTCGAGGTCGGCGACGAAGGCGGCGGCGCAGGGGAAGAGATCCACGACTTTGCCGGCGTAGCCGATCCGCACTTCGAGCTCGCCCGCCAGATACCATTCGAGGATCTCCTCGGGCGTCGCCCGCTCCCAGCGTTCGACCCATGCCCGGAAGAGGCAGTCGTGGTAGGGGTAGTTCAGTGGATCGCCCAGTCCCTGCTCGACCGCCTGCGTGGCGCTCAGTTCGGCCGAGGGGATGACCTCGAAGCAGCCGCGGGGGATCACCTCGCGCCCGTAGACCGAGGCGTTCAGGTGCTTTCCGAGCGCGTAGACATCGCCCTTCCACAGGTCGCCCAGCAGCGCCAGCCAGCCGAGAATGTCGCCGTAGAGCGTGCCGTAGCCGACCGTGATCTCGCTCTTGTTGGCGTTGCAGGCGATCACGCCGCCGAAGGCCGCCGCCGCCGCCGCCAGCACCCGGCTGCCCCGGTCGCGCGCCTGGACGTTCTCCATCGCCCCCGCGTCCAGCGTCATCATGTCCACGCCGCCGCCGGCCGAGCCCGGCAGGGGCATCGCCGTGAACTGACGCTGCGTCAGCGCGACTCCGCCGTCGATCGGAAGCTCGGCGAAGCGGCACCCGAGGTTCCGCGCCACCTGGTGCGCCAGCGCGCGGGTGGTCGCCGAGGTGAAGGGTCCCGGCAGGCTGACGAGCAGCAGATCCGCGGGATCCAGCAGCTGGCCGTACAGCGCCGCCGAGACGGCCGAATCGATGCCGCCGGAGATGCCGATGACGACGCGCCGGATGCCCAGCCGCCGCATGAAGACACCGCCGCCGTGCAGCAGCGCCTGCGCGAGGTCCGCGATGCCGTCGCCGGTCGGCGCCGCCGCATCCGCCGCGAAAGCCGCATCCCCCACGGGGACGTCGAGCGTCAGTTCCCCCTCGGTGAACGGGCGCGGCCCCTCGGTCACGCGGCCCGCGGCATCATAGGCGCCGCTGCCGCCGTCGAACGTGTAGACGGTCTTGCCGATGTCCTGCACCCCCGTCGGATTGACGTAGAGCACGGGGAGGCTTGCCGCGCGCGCCAGCGACTGGCAGACGCGGAACCGTTTGCCGGGCTTGCCGCGCGTGAAGGGGGAACTGCTCGCGACGAGCAGCCGTTGCGCGCCCTTCGCCGCCAGGATCCGCCCCGGCGAGACGGCATAGTCGTTTTCCCAGGCGTCTTCGCAGAGCAGCCCGCCGATCCGCCCGGCGCGCCGGGTGACCACGGGGGCGATCAGGGTGTCGTACGGGACGCCCCGCTCGACGGCCAGCCGCCGCGTGTCGCAAAAGTAGCGGGTGTCGTCGAACTCGCGGTAGTTGGGATGGAGGGTTTTGACGACCCCCGGCAGGCCGGCGCCTTCCGGCGTCAGCCACGCCCCGTCCTCGGCGAAGAAGAGGGTGTTGTATTTGCGCGCGCGCCCGTCTTCGTTGCGCCGCGTCCAGTCGACCGCGACGTTGCCGAAGGCCACGACGAT
>JAAYZJ010000226.1 GCA_012514915.1 Lentisphaerota bacterium
CAGTTGCTCCATCGCCGCGCGCGCCTGGCCGAACTTGCCCCGCTGGGCAAGCTCCCCCGCCGCGTTGACCGCCTCGATGACGTCCGGGGTGATCTCGGCGATGAAGTGGTCGTCCGACGGCGCTGCGAAGGCATGGCGTTCGGCCTGGTACCGCCGGGCGTCGGCATAATGCACGCAATCGCCGCAGGTTTCATCCCGTTGTTGCGCGCAGCAGGTCGTGCAGATCTCGGCCATCGCGTGTCGCTTGCAGCGGCGCTTGGCCTTGTTGATTCCACAGACTGGACAGCAGGGTTTCATCGGAAGAACTCCCAGCTTGTTTTCCGTTCACAGCAGCGTGGCCTGTCGTGGGCGCGGTTCCCGCTGAACATCCGCAGCCGTGCGGCGCCTCTACCGGTAAAGCGGGCCCAGCCGCCCGCAGGCACGGAAGTCGTCGCCCCCGCACCGGTCCCAGAACGTGGGGCGGAAGATCTCCGCCCGGTCGATGTTGTGGAAGTCGACCGGCACGCGCAGCATGGCGTTGACGGTCAGCAGTTCAGGGCCGATCAGCCCAAAGCTGTTGCCGTCGTGGTTGGGCCCGATACGGCGCATGTACTCGAATGAACTGAGGCCGCGCGGCGTCCAGTAGGTCTCGGGCCAGGTGGCGTCGGTGACCCGGCTGATGTGGTCCTCGACCTTTCGCCCGAGCGTGACCGTTTCGCCTTCGATCACCGAACAGGTGAGCTGGTCGCCCACGGCGTTGTACCGGTAGGCGGTCATCGGAACACCGCCGGGTGTCCGGTAGTGGCTGGATAGACCGTCGCCCGGGAAATACTGGGTGTTGCAGGACATGAAGCGCGTGCCGGCGAGGGCGCGCTGTTCGAGCTTCCGCTGCAAGTCGGGACGCGACTGGATCAGGCGCGCCACGTCCTGGACCGAGCGTTTCGATCCCCCCTTCGCCAGCTTGAAGAGATCGAGCGCGTAGTCGAGCGCACCCGCGCCGGAATTGCGCTTGTCGATTACGCCGTTCGGGCAGATGCGCGCGACATCGACGCCGGTCGCCTGGCGGATGCTGGCGGGGGTCCAGTTGGTGCGAATGTCGGCGAAGAGCTGGGCGAGGCCGCCCGAGACGAGGTGCGCCACCATCATGCCGATCGCATTTTTGGAGTCGTTTTCCGTGGCGACGATCATGGGCGCGCGGAATCCGTTCCAGTCGAACGAGCTGTTGAGGATGGCCTCCGTCACGTCGAAGGTCGTGAAATAATCGGTCCATTGCCGCTGTCCCTGAGTTCCGGCTCCCAGGGCGTTGTAACCCTGGGCGAGTTCGACGTTGGCCGTGAAGCCCTGGCGGCGACCTGTGGCGGGATCGGCCAGGCGGGGATTGCCGATCATGAGATCGCGCACGATGAGCGTCAGCATGAGATTCTCGCGCAAGAGCGCGTCCGGCGCGACCTGCCGGCGACCGGTTCCGAAGTCGCAGGACCAATGCGCGCGCGCGTAGGCCAGCGCGCGTTCCAGCTCGTCATGGTCGTAGAACCCGGTTGCGATCCTCCCGCGCAACCCCGCCATGTCGTACGAGGCCGTCCCCATGCCGAACGTATGGAGAAAGAGATTGCGCCGCAGGTCGGACCCGATGATCCCCATCGACACCCCGCCGATGCTGAGGTAGTTCTTGCCGCGCAGGTGCCCGACGGCCATCGCGCAACGGGCGAAGCGGAGCAGCCGCTCGCTGACGTAGTCGTTGAGCGGCGCCGACTCGTCCTCGATCTCGGGGCTGTAGATCGAAAAGATCGGGCGCTGTTTCTCGTCCATGGCGGCGGTGAACGCCTTGAGCCAGACGGCTCCCGGCCGGTCGGTCTGGTTCAGTCCGTAGGCCGCCTGCTGCCATTCACTGCTGCCGATCCCCTGGCAGGCCGACATCAATTCGTCGCCATAGCACCAGGAGCGGCTGATCCAGATCGTGGCGCCGACCCCCTCGCGCGCGTAATAGGCCTGCGCACGCGCCCCCGACCGTGCACCATAGACAAGTTCCGGGGCCACGACGATGCGGATCGGCAGGCCTCCCGGCAGACGAACCCGCTCCGCCAGCAGGTCGTACACCTTGGCCGTCAACGCCCAGGTCCGGGCGGCGTTGTCCTCGTAGGCACCCGCCCGGCCGTCGACGACCGGCGTCAGGGCCAGCGTGAACGGGTGGCCCACGAGCCCCGGCGCATCCGAGTCAAAGCCGCGGCAGGCGCGTGCGCGTTTTTCGAAATCGGGTCGGCAGGCTTCCGTATTCATTTGCTGCTCCTCAAGGTTTGCCCGGCGGGAGAGTCTCCTGCATCCGGATAGATGGAAACGATACGCCATTTACGCTGGATTGTCACGTTCAGCGATAGCGAAAGCCGTTCGATTGCCCGCTTCGCGATGCGCAGTGATCGCCCCCTGTCGCTAGCCGATGATGCAGGCCCGGACGTACCCCGTCGCGAGTGCCATCCGTACAACGGAGCAGTTGCCTTCGTCGTCCGGGACGCCGGAGAGGATCAGCGCGGTTCCCGGCCGTTCACGCGCGAGGCGGGCGCCAAGCCGGTGCAGGTCGGCGGCAAGCAGGTCGGCGTCGCGGGGGAGGCCGGCCGCACCGGCCTGCACCGCCAGGGCATGCGCCGGAAGATCCGGCGGCGGGCGGCGGAGGAGCGACCCGTGACGCGCACCGTTGAGACGAATACAGGCGGGAACCGCCCAGCGGATGCGCGGCCAGGCGCGTGCCCATGGCCCGATGGCGGCCAGCAGACTGCGGTATTCGGCGCGGGTCCAGACGCCCCAGTGGGGATCATCGATCCCGTGGCCCACCACGACCCACTGAAGCTCCGCCCCCAATTCCGCCAGCACCTCGGTTCCAAAGCGCTCCCAGTCGCCCGGGTGGAGCACGGTGTGGCGGCTCTGGACCAGGGCGGCCGAGAGCGTGAACCCCTGTCCCAGCCACTCCCGGGCTGTCGCGAGACGGGCGCGGCGTTCGTCGGGTCGCTCATGGGCATACACCCGCATGAATACGTGCTGGATCCCGCGTGAGCGCAACACGGCCGCCTCGCGCGGCACGCCGGTACCGGGATGCCGGACAACGCTCCAGCACTCCGCTCCTCCGGGAAGCCCCCGGGTGGATCCGTGGGAGGCGAGCCCGCCGCCGCGGTGTTTCCCCGCCTCGTCCGCGGAACGTCCGTTCCACCCCCGGGCCAACCGGAGGGGATGCCGCCACGGTGCGCCCGAGCCGACGACGTCCAACGGCTGTTCCTGGTCGGCATCCCAGACCCATGTGTCGCGCGCGTGCGGATAGACGGCATGCTGGGGCGCGGCGGCCGTGCCGGAGAGCCGCCGACGGTAGCGCAGCTCGCGCCAGGGATGCCGGAGCAGGCGCGTGAGGGTGTGCCAGGCAAAGGCCATGCGGATGCCGGTCTCCGCCAGACGAAACAGCCGGGGAACCTCGGCCTGCCAGTACATCGCGAAAAACCGATCCAGCAGGGTACCGGGCAGCGTCACGCGCGAGAGGTCGCGGGCACGGTCGAGCAGCGTCAGTGGACGGCCGCACCTGGCCCGGTTCAGGTCGAGGAAGACGACGGAAGGTTCGGCCGCCGTTGTGCCGCGGCCCCCGCAGAGGAGGATGTTCTGGTTGCCCAGGTCGTTGTGGCGACACCCGGCGTCGTGCAGCCTGCGCACCCCTGCGGCCACTTGGCGCAGCGTGGCCAGCAGCGGCTGCGCCGTGCCGTGCCCGTCGAGGTGCCCGAGCAGCACATCCTTGAAGCTGACGGTATCCGCCAGGTAGCGGGAGATGAAATAGCTTGCCACCAGTCGCCGCCCCCGCCACTGTTCCAGGACGGCGACGGGGTGCGTGGCGCCGATCCCGTGCGCCACGAGAAAAGCCGCGGACGCATAGGTCCGGGCGGCCTTGGTGCCGTGGATCCGGTCCCAGCGGTCCTTCCACGCGGCCTGCGGTCCAAAGCGTTTGACAACGGTATCGATGGGGGCGGCCCCGCCGCAGGCCAGGGCGAGCCGGAACGTCTGGTGGCGTCCGCCTTGCAGCAGCTCGCAGGGGCCATCGGCCAGCCGGGTTGCGAGCTCCGCCAGGGCCGGCGCGAGCGACTGCCGGTGCGCCGGGTTGTACACCCGCCCCCGGTAACGTCCAATTTGTTGCCAGGTCTCGTCCATCGTGGCACACGGACTCACTGGCCCGACGGGCGCCTTCATGGAATCTCGGTGGCCAGACGCTGGTTGAAGTCGTGCTGACGAAGGGCGTTCAGCAGGGCGTCGAGGTCGCCTTCCATGATGCTGGCCAGGCTGTGAAGGGTAAGGTTGATACGGTGATCGGTCAGCCGGTTCTGCGGGAAGTTATAGGTGCGGATTTTCTGGCTGCGATCTCCCGAGCCGGCGAGGTCGCGCCGGTGGCGACCGGAGCGCTCCTCGTCCGCGCGCCGCCGCTGATCGAGCAGCCGCGCGCGCAGGACGCCCATGGCCTTTTCCTTGTTGCGGTGCTGCGAGCGCTCGTCCTGGCACTGGGCCACCAGGCCGGTCGGCAGGTGCGTGATGCGGATGGCGGAATAGGTGGTGTTGACCCCCTGGCCGCCATGCCCGCCCGCACAGAAGATGTCGATGCGAAGCTCGTCGGCGGGGATTTCGATTTCATCCTCCTCATCGGCCTCGGGCAGCACGAGCACCGTGGCAGCCGAGGTGTGGATGCGCCCCTGCGACTCGGTGGCGGGCACGCGCTGCACGCGGTGCGTGCCGCTTTCGAACCGCAGCGCACCATAAGCCCCGTCCCCCGCGATGGTCGCGACAACCTCCTTGTAGCCGCCGATCTCGGCGGCATTGGCGTCGATCATCGCGATCTTCCATCCGCGTTCGTCGCAGTAGCGGCTGTACATGCGGAACAAGTCGCCCGCGAACAGGCCGGCCTCGTCGCCGCCGGTTCCCGCGCGAATCTCGATGATGGCGTTGCGACTGTCGGCAGGATCGGGGGGGAGCATGGCGGCCAGCACCGCCCGCTCGGCTGCCGGCAATTCAGCTTCCAGGGCCGCCAGTTCCTCGCCGGCCAATTCACGAAACGCCGCATCGCCGGCAGGGTCGTCGACCAGGAGGCGGTTTTGCTCGATCTCGTCGAGAATCCGGAAGTAGCGCTTGACATCGGCTTCCAGGCGCTTGAGGCCGGCATGCTCGCGCACCCGGCGCCGGAACAGCGAGGGATTGGCGAGCGTGGCGGGGTCGCCCAACATCGCCTCGATGTCGGCCAGCCGCTCCAGAACCCGTGCCACGCGCTGTCGCTCGATCATGCCGCTTGCTTCCCGCTGAGGGTGACGGCATCGTCCTGCCGTCCGTCTGAAAAAGCAAACGGGCCGGATCGCCTGCCGTGACGCCGCGACCCAACCCGTTTCATCCCGCTCCGGCTACTTGCGAGCCGCGCCGTAGCGCTTGCGGAACATGTCGATGCGGCCTTCCGTATCGACCAGCGTCTGCTGCCCGGTGAAGAACGGATGGCAGGCGGAGCAGGTGTTGACGGTCATGGCCTTGACCGTCGACCGCGTTTCGATCACATGGCCGCAGGCGCAGGTGATCGTCGCAGCTTCGTAACCGGGATGGATGTCTTGCTTCATGGTTTGGAGACCTTTCGTCCTCAAAAGTTCAAGTGAAGATTGTAGCACGCCGGATCGACTCCGACAAGGCTTTGTTAAAAAAAACGGCTCGCGGGCGGCCCGTCTGATCGGTATACTCAGGCAACCGATGAAAAACCGCCTGATGGAACCGATCAAGGACCGGGTCTTCCGCCACGCCGAGCAGATGCTGGGGGCAGGCATGCTGGTGCTGATTGTGCTGGGGTGCATCGTCGTCCTCCGTCCATTCTTTTCGGTCATGCTCTGGTCGGCGATCCTTTGCTACGCCACCTGGCCCGCCTGCGAATGGCTGGTGCGCCATCTGAACGGGCGGCGCGGCGCGGCCGCGCTGGCCATGACGCTGCTACTCGTGCTGCTGGTGGCCCTGCCCGTCGCCCTGGTCGGGTATTCGCTCGCCGGAGGCGTCGAGCATTTGCTGACGGTGGTTCGCCGCATCAACATCGAGGGGATTCCAACCCCCCCGGAGTGGCTCATCAACCTGCCCTGGGCCGGCGAGCGTCTCGAATCGCACTGGGACGAGTTGTCGCTCAACGCCGAACGGACCACGGAATTGGTCCGGCTGGCACTGGTGCACTCGCGCGGCTGGCTGCTCCGCAACAGCCTGCAAGTCGGCCAGGGCATCCTCCAAGTGTGCCTCAGTGTGGTGGTCGCTTTCTTTTTCTACCGCGACGGGCATCAGGTCGCCAGGCGCGTGACCGAAGCCAGCAACCGCATCGTGGGCGATTACACGCCCCACCTGGTCACGCTGACGGGACGCACGGTGCGTGGCGTAGTCTATGGTTTGCTGGGCACGGCACTGGGCCAGGGCATCATGGCGGCGATCGGGTTCTCGATCGCCGGCGTCCCCGCGCCGTTCTTCTGGGCGCTGGTCGTGGCCCTGCTCTCCTTCCTCCCCTTCGGCCCCCCGGTCATCTGGATCGGGGCCAGTTGCTGGCTGCTCGTGCAGGGAGCCATCGGCCCGGCGGTCTTCATGGCCCTCTGGGGCCTGATCGGCATCAGCGGCATCGACAACGTCCTGCGCCCGATTCTGATCAGCCGCAATGCCAAACTTTCGTTTCTGCCCGTCATGCTGGGTGTTCTGGGCGGGCTGATGGCCTTCGGCCTGATCGGGGTGTTCCTCGGCCCCACGCTGCTTGCCGTGGGCATGAACCTCGCCAAGGAGTTCGCGAGCAAGGACCGACAGGAAGTGGAGCCCGAACCGGCGGCGGAACCTGCCGAAACACCTGCTGGCGCTGCGCAAGCTGTCGATCAGGAGAGTCAAGCAAGCCGCTTGGACCAGTCACTGCTGACGTCGGGCGGACATGGCCCGATTACCACTTACGGCTCAAGCTCCAACTCGGCGAAGTAGACATCGTCGGGCATGCCGACATCCTGCGGCCAAGTCGCGATGCCGAGATGGTAGGCGTGCTGGGAGTAGTAGCTGAGGCACACGCGCCCCCCGGGATCGACGATCAAACCGGGATAGGAGCAATCTCCGATGGCAGGGATGTGCATGACGGGCTGCAAACGCCCTCGCTCCACGCGCCAGAGCCCCAGGCTGTTGCCGGGGAACGGCGAGACGGGATTCCCCGCCGTTGCGGCCTGGCAGCGGCCGGCCACATAGAGCCGCCCCTGGTGTTGCAGCATGACCGGCGCATGGACCATCGGCGCCATTTCGGCCACCTCCCAGTCGGTGTAGGGGGGACGGGACGCTCCGAAAAAGCTGTTGCCGGGCTTGAGGGCGCTGCGCGCCACCAGCCAGGCCTCGCCGTCCGGCTGCCAGAACAGATCGCTTTCGTTGAGTCCGAAGGGCTCGCCGATGCGTGTCACCGTCGTCCAGTGCATCAAGTCGTCGCTGACGGCCAGGTCGAGCTGATGGGGCGGCCGGTCCGGCAGCCACTCGCCCTGGAGGTTCTGAATGAGTCCGTAGTAGCGGCCGTCATGGCGGCGGACGCGCCAGAGCCATTGGCGCGGATCCAGAATGGGTTCCGGCTTTGTCCAGTCGAAGCCGTTGTTCGAAAAGGCGATGTACTGTTGCAGATCGTGCCGGCTGGATCCGTGCGTCCAGCTCGGAAAATAGGCCGCCAGGCGGGTATCGTCGAGCGGCAGCAGCTTGGGGTCGCGGTTGTCGCCGGGCATGTGCAGCCGCGCCGCCTCGCGGAACCGGTGGCGGTCGGCCGACCACGAGATCGTCGCCACCCCATCCATCGAGGCATGCGCCGAGCCTTTGCGGTAGCCGATCCAGTAGCAGCCCTGCCAGAACTGAAGGTCGGTGAAGCCGTTGTGGAAGCCGTCGCGCACGACGGTCGCCTGTCGCTGGATCGATGCCATCGCGTCAACCTTTCTCCGTGCTAGCCGGCCGCAACATCCTCGTCAAACCGCTTCGCCTCGACCAGCACCTGCTCGGCCACATCGTCCGCCTCCAGTTGAATCCGGGAGACGTGCAGCGGGAGCCCGGTCGCCACGGGAATCCGCACGCGCCCCAGCGCCCCCGCGTGCAGACCTTCGATCTGCCGCCGGTGGCCGCCGGCCGTCGTCACGTAGAGTTCATCCAGCCGCTCGCCGCCGAAGCAAAGCCCCGTCGGCTTCTTGACGGGCAGGTCGATCCGCTGGCACACCTCGCCGGACGGTGCGCATTGCATCAGCACGCCGCCCCCCCAGCGCGACAGCCACACGTAGCCGCCGGCATCGACAGCCAGTCCCATCGGCGCCCCGGGATCATGCTGACGGGTGCTGTCGCGGAACGGAGTCTGCATGGAGAGCACCCCGGTGGCGGCATCGTGGAGGTAGCGCCAGGTCGTCAGATGGGTACCATGCGCATCGTTGAAGTAGAACTGCGAGGCGTCGGGACTGAACTGCATCCCGGCCGGCGTGCCGAAGATGTCGGCGATCAGATTGAGACGCCCCGTCCGGTCGAGGCACAAGAGCCGCCCCGGGTGGCTGCGGTCCGACTGCGTCGCGCAGAAGACCCGGCCGCCCGGGCCGGCGACCGCCGCCGTGAACCGGGTGAAGCGGAAATCGGCGATGCCGTTGATCACCGTCGCGCGGACCGCGCCGTCGCGCCAGACCACGATATTGGCCTGATCCCGGAACAGCAGCAGCGCCCCGTCGGCCTGAACGGTGATGGCCCCGACCGGACGTCCATCCTCCAGCACCGTCTGGTTGACGCCGGTGGCGGGATCGAAGGCATAGAGTTTGCAGGCGGCGATATCACTCCAGTAGAGGCGTCGTTCGGCGGGATGCCAGACGGGCGTGCCGCCGTAGGAGGCCGCCAGATCGACGGCCCAGTCAAGCATGTGCATGGCGATTCTATTCCCATTCAATGGTGGCGGGCGGCTTCGAACTGATGTCGTAGACGACGCGGTTGATGCCCCGCACCTCGTTGATGATGCGGTTGGACAAGGTGGCGAGCGTGTCGTAGGGCAGCCGCGCCCAGTCGGCGGTCATGCCGTCGAGGCTGGTGACGGCGCGGATGGCGCAGGTGTTTTCGTAGGTGCGGCCGTCGCCCATGACGCCGACCGACCTTACCGGCAGCAGCACGGCGAAGGCCTGCCAGATCTCCGCGGCGTTGGGCAGCTTGCGCACCTCCTCCTGCACGCGCAGATCGGCGCGCTGCAGCAGGTCGACACGCTCGCGCGTCACTTCGCCGAGGATCCTGACGGCGAGCCCGGGGCCTGGAAACGGCTGGCGCGCGACCAGCTCCTCGCTCAATCCCAGTTCCCGCCCCAGCGCCCGGACTTCATCCTTGAACAGTTCGCGGACCGGCTCGATCAGCTCGAACTTCAGATCGGGAGGCAGCCCGCCAACGTTGTGGTGGCTTTTGATCGTCACGCTCGGACCGCCGGTCGGCGAGATGCTCTCGATCACGTCGGGATAGAGGGTTCCCTGCGCCAGAAAACGGCAGTCGGCGAGCCGCCGCGCCTCTTCGGCGAACACATCGATGAAGATCTTGCCGATACGCTTGCGCTTGTCCTCGGGGTCGGTGACCCCCGCCAGGGCATCCAGGAAGAGATCCTGGGCCTGCGCGACCCGCAGATCGAGTCCCATTCTCTCGCGGAAGGTCGTCGCGACTTGCTCGGCCTCACCGTGGCGTAGCAGACCATTGTCGACGAAGATGCAATGCAATTGCGGCCCGACGGCCTTGTGCAGCAGCGCGGCGACCACCGATGAATCGACGCCGCCGCTCAGGCCGCAGATGACATGCGAACGGCCCACCTGCTCCCGGATCCGCCGCACGCTCTCGGTGACAAACGAGGCCATGCGCCAGTCGCCGGGGCAGTTGCAGACCGAAAAGAGAAAACGTTTGAGGATCTCGTGCCCCAGAGGGGTATGCAC
>JAAYZJ010000017.1 GCA_012514915.1 Lentisphaerota bacterium
CAGGCGGACTTGGCGATCCGCCGGGCAGAGACCAGCGAAGGCGGAGCGACCATCGACGGCGACCATCAGGGGCGCGTCAAGGTTCAGGTTGGCGGGATCGGGCCGCAGGATAATGTGCGTCGTGTTGCGGGCGGCGATCTCGATGCGGTTCTCGTCCATGATGCGCGCGTCCACCTCGGCGAAGCCGCCAATCTCGGCGATGCCGGCGATCTCGATCCACCAGGCGCGGCCATGCGCCGGGAAAAAGGCGCGGTGGGTGATGCGTCGCGGATGCGCCACGCGCCGCTGCCGCGCCGCCCACGCCACGACCCGCTCGGTACTGATCGCCATCGTGTTGTGCCCGACATCTGGTATCATCCAGAGCGTGCCGTCGTAGCCGAGGCGCCGCATCTCCTCGGTGAGCGGAATCGGCCCGGTCTTGGCGTAGTACGGCCAGTCGTCCGCGCCCTGCACATAGAACATGGGCATGTGGCGGAGATTCGCCACCAGCGCGAGGTGGCCATAGTTGGAAGCCAGGGGGATGCCGGCGGCGAAGATGTCAGGATAGCGGCAGCACAGATAGGTGGTGCCGGTGCCGCCCATGGACTGCCCGGTGCAGACGATCCGCTCGCGGTCGATGCGGAAGCGGCGGCAGACTTCGTCGAGCGCGGCCAGCACGTGCAGCTCGCCAGTGCCGCGCCATTCCGTGGGTCGTCCGAGCGCGTCGTTACCCAGCGGACAGAGCACGGCCATGCCGTGTTTCTCGGCCTCGCGCTTGTACAAGCCGTCCCCGTAGGTCGGATGGTCGAAGTACTTGTTCTGATCGCCACCGGTGCCGTGCAGGGCCAGCAGCAGCGGCACCTCCCGCGTGCCGTCATAGGCTGTCGGCAGGTATAGCCGGTAGGGCTGCGGCGACCCGTCGAGCGGCGAAGCGAACGTCAGTGCCAGATCGGCCGGACCGGCTGCTGTGGGCGTGGGTTGAGTCGTCACGGTCGCGTTCATGGTCGGTCGGGGGTCTCCATCCTGCCTGCAACCAGCAGGCGATCTCGGTCAATCAACAGGGGATTCCTTGCGCGATGTCGAGGTATGCCGCCGCATAGCGGCGTCCGAATTCCCGCAGCGCCGCCGAGTCGAAATGGAGGCGGTCGCCCTTGTCGGACAACCCGGCGGCGCTCGCGCAGGCGTAGAACGGGATGTCGTGCTTCAGCGCGCACAACTGCTCGTTGATGGCGCGGTATCCGGCGCGGCAGCCCTCGCGCTCCGCGAGGAATTCGCCCAACTCCCCCGCGATGAAGGGAACGGCGGGCGCGGCCAGTCCCGCGCGCAAGGCCGCGACCATCTCCCGCAGGCGGCGACCGTAGCTCGCCACATCCTCTGGACGATTCGCATCGTTCTCGCCCTGATGCCACAGGATGCCGCGCAGCGAGCCCGCGGCCCCGGCCGACCGGGTTGTCGCGACGGCGGCGGTGTACAAGTCGGCACCGGGCATCCAGCGCGACAGCGGCGTGCCCCCGACGGCGCACGGCAGCAGGCCGATCTCCCGGTCCGGCCACTCCTCCAGCAGCCTGATCGCGAAACTCATCGCCAGCCCGACACCGGCAATCTCCGGCTTGTCGGTGTGCAGCGGTTCTTCGGCGGGCAGCCAGCCGCCGCCGCGGAACATGTAGACCCGCGGATCGCGCAGCCCCGGCACGGTCTCCAGCGGGCCGCGGCCGGCCATGTTCGATTGTCCGATCAGCAGAAATATCTCCATCGGCAGGATGCTGTCTGTCATCGTACCTTCCTCCATGCGTTCAAAGGGTTTCAATCGCAGGGAATCCGGTAACGATCCCGCTCGGTCAACGCCAGCGCCGCCACAACCCCGGGAATGACGGCGGCAATCTGTCCAAGATTCTCCAGCACATGCGCGTCCGAGGCGGAGTAGAACCGGCATCCGGCCCGCTTGGCCAGGCGGTAGGGACGCAGCCAGGTGTCGGGATCCGCCTGCCAGCCGGCCAGGCTCGACGCGTTGAGCTCGATGCCGGCGCCGGTGCGCGCCAGCCGGTCGAAAACGCGAAGCAGGCGTGCCTCGTCAAGCTGGCGCAGAATCGCGCCGACGTCCCCCTCCTTGAACAACAGGTTGCAGGTGAGATGGGCGATGCCGACCTTGTTCCAGGGCAAATCCAGCCGCACCAGTTCCTCCAGCCTGTCCACGTACAGTTCGACCATCTGCGCCTCGGTCACGACCGCTTCCGGCCGAACAAAACCGCGCATGTGCATATGCGTGGTGGGAATCACGACAAAATCGAATTCGTCGAAATGCGCGCGCGACAGGCCCAGCTTGCCGCCGCCGCAATATTCCGTCTCGCAGCCGAAGAAGAAACGCACCCGCTCGTGCCTGGGCAGCGGCAGCGCGGAACGGACATGCCGGATGCCCTGCGGGCGATACCAGGACGAGGCGCCCGGCACGTCAGGGTCCCAGAGATGATCGGTCAGGCAGATCTCTTCAAATCCGTGTTCCGCGGCATGTGCAAGCACGGTCTCCGGACGCATGCACTCGTCATGACAGCAGGCGGAAAGGGTGGAATGAAAATGATAGTCGTGCGTGACAAACGTGCTCATGAGGCTGGCGCCTCCAGATTCAGCAGGCGCCGCGCGTTCTCGCGCGCCACTTTCTGGAACACGCTCTCGCTGATCTTGCCGTTGCGCCGCAGGTCGAGCAGGAAATCGACCAGGGGCGTCGGCGTGTCGGGCGCGCAGATGTCGGTGCCGAACAGCAGGCGGTCATGGAACTCGCTCAGGAACTTCACGGCGTAGTCGGGATCGCGCCTGAGTGCGTTGCAGCCGCTGCCGGCCGAGAGATCGCCGTGGAGATTCGGGTATTGCCGGAACAACTTCGGCACGACGCCCTCCTCGCGGATGGGGTAGGCAGGATAGCCGTAGCGGTCGCCCGGCTTCTCCAGCCGCCCCATCTCGGCCCAGAAGGCTTGGGAGTGCGCAAAGAAGGTCAGCTTCGGAAAGCAGGCGAGGCTGCGTTCGAGTTGCGGCAATCCCGGATCGTCGTACAGGCCGTAGATCCCGCCGATCTGCGCGGCGATGTGGAAGGTGAGCGGAAATCCGGTCCGTTCGACGTGCCGGAAGAGGTTTTGCACCTTCGGATCGCCGAACGGCAGGTTGGCGGTGACCTCGCCAATCCCCTTGTAGCCACGTTCCCGGTAGAAATCGAGCAGGTGCCCGAGGGGTGCGTCGGAGGCGTTCGCGACGGCTCGCGGGTCGACGTTGCAGAAGGGAATGAAGCGTCCCGGATAGGCGCGGCAGATCTCCAGGATCTCCTGGTTGGACTGCGGCACAAAGCTGCATTCGGGACTGACGCCCGGCAGCAGCACTCCGGCCTCGATGCCCAGCGGATCGTAGCGCTCCAGCAGTTGCGGCGGGGTGGCGTAGGCCGGCTTGCCGTGTCGGAGCGGACCGGGGATCGAACGCGTGTGAACGTGGATGTCGATGAACATGGGGGTCTCCTTGCACTAAGCGTTGCTGAATTGTCTTTGACAGGATTACATGATTTACAGGATGTTTTGGATGCGCCGCGTAAGGACTACAATGCGACGCTTAGTAACGTGTGCCGAACTCCCGCCAGGCCTCGATCATCGCCAGGCCGCACTGGATGGACTTGGCCTTCTGCGCCCGGTTCTTGCCGTTGCCGATGTGGGCGCTGCCGGTCGTGCGCAGCGTGAAACCGCCCCCCGGAGCGCCTTCCGCGATGGCGCGGCGGACGAGCTCGCGGACATCGCCCGGCTGGAAGGAATCGAGGTAGAACACCTGCGACGGAATGTTGCCGCACAGGAGCATGCGCCCGCCCACCTGTCGCTTGGCCC